>CAMOVV010000022.1 GCA_946627685.1 uncultured Bacteroidales bacterium | reverse complement strand
AAAAAATAGAAAGCAAATAAAATCGTAAGTAAAAAACGATTGTAACCCGAATAAAAAAAAGGCCGCCCCGAAAGGGACGGTCTCTCATTCTGTCCTAAGAGGAAGGAATTACTCGGCCTGTGCCTGGGCCTGAAGCTCCTGCTGAAGGGTCTCGAGGGTCCTTCCGTCAGGAATACCGAGGGCCTTGCGGGCGTCGGGAGTAAGGTCCTTGCTCTGGGCCGCATCCACGAAAAGATACTGGGAAGCATCGAATACGAAAGCGTATCCGCCGGCTTTGGCAAGCTTCTCGACGGTCTGGAAAGCCTTCTCCTGTATGGGAGCCATGAGCTGCTGCTGCTGCTGGGCGAGCTCGGTCTGGATGGACTGCTGGAACTCCTGGATCCTCTGTCCTATCTCACCGAGTTCTTTTTCCTTGTTGGCCCTGATGGCGTCTGTCCAGGTGGCCTTTTTCTGATCGTACTGCTGGGCCTTGGTCTGGTATTCCTCCACCATTGCCTGATAGGTGTCCTGGGCCTCCTTGCTGGCGGCGTTGATCTGGGACCTGGCAGCGTCGGCCTCCGGCATGAGCTGCACGAGTTCCGAGAAATTCACATGAGCGAGTTTGACCTGGGCTGAAGCGGCGAGCGAAATAAGCGCCGCAGCTGCGAAAAGAATAATCTTTTTCATGTTTTTAGCGTTGATGTTTTATTAATGTTTTTTGTTCTCGATATAAATCAGTTAAAACTGTTGTCCGATTATGAAGTGGAACTGGCTTCCGCCCTCGGCGCTGTCATCGAAGCCATAACCCCAGTCAACTCCGAGGAGGCCTATCATCGGGAGGAAGATTCTCACGCCGACACCGGCCGACCTCTTGATGGTGAAGGGGTTGAAGTCCCGGATTTCACTCCAGCAGTTACCTCCTTCAAGGAAGGCCAGGGCGAAAATCGTGGACTGGGGCTGGAGGATGAGGGGATAGCGGAGCTCGACGGTGAACTTGTCATACACGTTTCCTGCGTAGGCGTAGCCGTTCTGGTTGTAGGAAGACTTCGTGTACGGGGTGAGGGAGTAGTTGCTGTAACCCCTGAGGGATATGATTTCCGAGCCGTAGGTGTTGTATCCCGACATTCCGTCGCCACCCAGGAGGAAGCCCTCGAAGGGAGAGTAGCCCCAGTTCCTGTTGTAGAAGCCGAGGTAGCCGAACTGACCCCTCGTCATGAGGACGAGGTCGCCGAAGATTCTGGTGTAGAAGGCCGCGCCGATCTTCCATTTGTGATACTCAACCCACTTGTATCTCTGGGCCGAGGTCCACTTGTCGTAATTTATGTCCTTGTAGCTCTTGACCCTCACGGGATTGCCCGAAGCGTCGAGGGTGCCGAGGTCCTTCTTCCTGAAAAGGGAGAAAGGCGGGGTGATCTGGAGGGACAGGCTGATGTCCGAGCCGGTCCTGGGGTAAATCTGCTGGTCGGTGGAATTCCTTGACAGGCTGAGGTTGTAGCTTATGTTGTGGGAAGTTCCGTTGTTGAAGATAAAGGAGTCGTTGAGCCAGTTCTTCAGGTGGTAGGTCTGCCAGCTGAGACCGTTGTAAAGGACGAAATAGTTGTCGGGCCACTTGAGCCTGTTTCCGATGCCGGCGGTGAAGCCGAACACGTCGAACACCCTGTCGGTGCTGAGGATGCCGATGGCAAGGTAGGAGTCCGTCATCCTGGAATAGTAGCCGCTGAGGTTGAGGGAAGTAGGCTTCTTGCCGAAGAGCCAGGGCTCGACGAAGTTGGCGGTGAGGGCCGTATAGTAGCGGCCGTTGGTCTGGAACCTGAACGAGAGGTTCTGGGCGTCGCCGAGGGGAACGGGCCTCCAGGCCTTCTTTTCGAACATCCTCCTGGTGGAGAAGTTGTTGAAGTTCACGCCGAGGGTGGCGACGAAAGTCCTTCCGCCCCAGCCTCCGGACACTTCCAGCTGGCTGGAGGGCTTCTCCGTCACGTTGTACACCACGTCCACGGTGCTGTTGAGCTCGTTGGGGACGATGGACCAGCCGTCGGCGGAGGAGATGGACTCGGGGTCGAACTGGCCCAGGGAGGCGATTTCCCTGATGGACCTCTCAAAATCGCTCTGGCTGAAAAGATAACCGGGGCGGGTGAAGACCTGGCGGCGGACCACCTTCTCGCTGGTGAGGTCGTTGCCGTTTATTATGATGTTGTTCAGGGTGGCCTGCTTGCCCTCGGAAACCCTCATCTCCACGTCCACGGAGTCATTCTGGATGTTCATCTCCACGGGATTGACGCTGAAGAACAGGTAGCCGTTGTCGCGGTAGAGCTTGGACACGTCGTAGTCGGTCTGCTTGCCGCCGCCGTTAAGCCTCTTCTGCATAGTGACAACGTCATAGACGTCGCCCTTCTTGATTTGGAGTATGGAGTTCAGCTGCTCGGCGGAATGGACGGAGTTTCCGGTCCAGGTGACGTTCCTGAAATAATACTTGTTCCCCTGGTCGAAGGTGAAATCTATGCCCAGGCGGTTGTCCGACACATAGTATATCGAGTCCTTCACCAGACGGGCGTCGCGGTAGCCGGCCTCGTTGAACGCCTCCACAAGGCCTTTCTTGTCAGTGACATACTCTTTCTCATTGAACTTCTTGCTCTTGAAGAAATTGTAAATTTTGGCGGACTTTGTCTTCTTCATCGCCCTGGCGAGCTTGAAATCGGAGACATCGTCATTTCCGATGAAGTTTATGTCCTTGATTTTAATCTTGCTTCCCTTGTTGACCGCGAAATTGACCCTGATTCCGTTGGAAATCATGGAGTCCCTCTTCACGCTGACATCGACCTCGGTCTTGAGGAAACCTTTTTCCTTGAAAAACCTCTTTATGATATCCACGGAGGCCTTCTCGGTGTATTCGGAGAAATCGGTGCCCCTCTTGATTTTAAGCCTCTCGTCGAGTTCCTTCTTTTCCCCGCCGCGCACTCCGGTGTAGGTCCACCCCACCACCCTGGGCCTTTCCCTGACGGAAATCACGAAAAACGCGGAATCCTGTTTCTCGCTGAGGCGGTCGATGTACACGGAGACGTCCTCGAAATACTTCTGGAGCCAGAGCCTCTCCACGATGGAGGAGAAGTAGTCGCTCGGAACGGTGACGGACAATCCCTTCTGAAGGCCGGTGACCTGGATTATCTGGCGGCTGCTGAGGTAACGGTTGCCTTCCACCCTGACGCCACCCACGATGTACTCTTTGGGAGCGGAGTAGTCAACTTCGACGGTATCGCGGGCTTCCTGCGAGTGCAAAGGGACCGCGAGGAAGGCCGTGACAGCCAGTAAAAGGAGCCGAAAATATCTCATTCTGTCCGGTTTCATCTGATTTCAAAAGTGCAAATATACGGAATTATTTGACTTTACCATATCGGCGGTCGCGACTTGAGTATTCCTCAAAAGCCTTGAGAAGTTCTTTCCCGTCGAAATCGGGCCACAGCACGTCGGTGAAATAGAACTCGGAATAGGCTGCCTGCCAGAGAAGGTAGTTGCTGATTCTCTGCTCGCCGGACGTCCTTATAATAAGGTCGGGGTCGGGAATCTCCGCGGTGACGAGGTAATTTCCGAAAAGGGAGAGGTCCGCCCTTTCGATAAGGGAAGGGTCGGCCGCGGCGTCGCGGGCAAACCTCTTGGCGGCCTGGAGGATGTCCCACTTGCCGCTGTAGCTGAGGAAGACGATAAGGTCCATGCGCTCGAAATCCTTGGTAAGCTCCTCAACCTCCGCGATATCGGCATTCAGGGAGGGATCAAGGCGCGACCTGTTGCCTAACACGCGCAGACGCACCTTGTTGTCCGTAAACAGCTTGGTTTCCTTCTTTATGGAGCCGGCCAGAAGCGTCATCAGGCCTTCGACCTCGTCCTTGGGACGGGCCCAGTTCTCTTCGGAAAACGCAAAGAGGGAAAGGTACCTGACGCCCTGCCTGACACATTCCTCGGTGCAGGAGCGCACGCTCTTTTCTCCGGCCTTGTGGCCTTCCAGCCTCTTTTTCCCCCGCATCTTGGCCCATCTGCCGTTGCCGTCCATGACTATGGACACATGACGGGGTATCTTGATAGCATCGCTCATCTGTAAGAAAATTTCTTTAGGATTTGTTCCTCACATCTTCACCCCAGAAAAGCTTGCTTTCGAGGGCTTTGATGAAATTTGACTTTTCAAGCCGGATTATTTTAAGCGAAAAACGTGCCATTGACACGCCGATGGTCGTTCCGCGGCCGGCAGTGAGGGTGCGGTTGTCCATCGTGACCATCACGTCCTCGTCCCTGGACTGCCAGGAAACCTTGACCTCGGTGGTGTCCGGGACTATGAGGGGACGGACGTTGAGGTTGTGGGGGGCGATGGGGGCTATGACAAGGACCCTCGCGCCGGGAGAGCAGATGGGGCCTCCGACGGAAAGGGAGTAGGCGGTGGAACCGGAGCTGGTGGCGACAAGCATGCCGTCGGCCCAGCAGGTGGGAAGGGCGTCGCCGTCAAGGGACACATCCACCCCGAGCATGGCGGCTCCGCGGCGGTGGACGGTGATTTCATTGAGGGCGTAGGGAGAGAATCCTTCCACGGCGGACACGTCCGTTCCGCTGATTTCAGCCTTCAGCAAAGTCCTGTCCTCCAAGGTATAACGTCCATCGAGAAGGGGGGCCGCCACATCTTCGGGCCTGTTTTCGGAAAGGAAGCCGAGCCTTCCGAGATTAACCCCGAGGACTGGTATTCCCCGCTCGCCGATTCTCTTGGCGGCAGAGAGGAAGGTGCCGTCGCCGCCCACGGAAAGAAGGGCGTCGGTGGAGGGCTGAAAGTCTGAAGATGAGTTGATTGCGTATATCTCACAGCCCTCTGACTCCAGGGTCCGCAAAAGGGAGCGCAGCCTGGAATCGGAGGCGAGAGAGCCATCCTTCATGTATAAAGCCAGTTTCATGGCCCAAAATTAGTATTTAATTTACAAAATTTGAACGGATTTGCTAAATTTGTCATTTGCAAACATACATCAGAAACGCACGAAAATGACGAGGTTAAGCGTAAATATCAATAAGATAGCCACTCTGAGGAATTCCCGCGGAGGAAATATTCCCGATGTGGAGAAGGCCGCCGTGGACTGCGAGAGCTTCGGCGCCCAGGGCATCACCGTCCACCCCAGGCCGGACGGACGCCATATAAGATACTCCGACGTAAGGGCCCTCAAACCTATAGTTACCACCGAATTCAACATAGAAGGGAACCCCATCCCCTCCTTCACCGACCTTGTCTGCGAGGTCCTGCCCGCCCAGGTGACCCTGGTCCCGGACTCCCACGACGCCATAACCTCGGACAACGGCTGGGACACCATCGCGCACCGGGACTTCCTTACTGACATCTGCAAGCTTTTCAAATCCAAGGGAATACGCACGTCAATCTTCATCAATCCCGACCCTTGCATGGCCGAAGGGGCCGCCCTCTGCGGGTGCGACCGGGTGGAAATGTACACGGCCGCCTACGCCGCCAATTATCCCGAAGACAGGGAAAAGGCCATTGCCCCCTACCTCGAGACGGCGGCCGCCGCGAGGGACTGCGGCCTCGGAGTCAACGCCGGGCACGACCTCAGCCTCGAGAACCTGGGATACTTCATCAGGACCATTCCCTGGACGGCCGAGGTGTCCATCGGCCACGCCCTCATCTGCGACGCCCTGTACATGGGCCTGGAGAAAACTATCGCGGCGTATCTGTCGGAAATCAATAATTATTGATTAACTTTGCAAGCTATAAAAAGATTATAATAATTCAAAAGTTCATACAAATGAAAAACACATCTCTTATCCTGAGCATCATCGCCCTCGTAGCTGTGGGGGCTTTAGGTATCATTTCCCTCACCGGCAACGGCGGCGGCAAGAAGGCTGCCGCGGCTGAAGGAGAAGGCGCATCCGCCCTCACCTCCGGAGCCATCGTATATTTCAACATGGACAAGGTCCTCGAGAACTATGACATGGCCAACGACCTCCGTTCCGTGGTCCAGACCAAGGTCCAGGGCATCACCGACGAGGTGACCCGCAGGGGCAACAAGCTCCAGGCCGACTACAACACCTTCCAGGACAAAATCAACAGGGGCCTCATAACCTCCTCCACCGCCCAGGTGCAGAGCCAGGACCTCCAGTCCAGGCAGGAGAAATTCAACACCTTCGCCGCCCAGAAACAGCGTGAAATCGAAGAGGAGCAGGCCGTGATGCAGAACCAGATTCTCGAAGCCATCAGGACCTACGTTGAAAAATACAACGCCGGCAAGAACTACTCCATGATCATCGCCACCCAGAGCGTAAGCGGAGCCCCCGGTTCCCTCACCGCCCCTGTCGTGCAGGCCGACTCCACCCTTGACGTCACCGACGAGATTCTCGCCGGCCTCAACGACGAATACATCAAGACCAAGTCCACCACCACCAATCCCTGATCTTGAGAATTGCGATACTGTCCAGCTTCTACCCCCTTAGAGGAGGGATTGCCCAGTTCAACGCAGATTTATACGAAGAACTGGGCAAATCCCACACTGTAAAGGCCTTTACGTTCAGCAGGCAGTATCCCGGACTGCTCTTTCCCGGAAAGACGCAGTACGTCACCCCGGACGACGACGCCGTCCCGGTGGAAAGCGAAGCCGTCCTCGACACGGCAAATCCCCTGACATGGCCCCGGGCCGCGGCGAAAATCCGCAGCTGGAAGCCGGACGTCCTGGTCATGAAATACTGGATGTCCTATTTCGCCCCCTCACTCGGCACCGTCGCCCGCTCCGTCCGCAAGGAAGGCTGCAAGACGGTCTCCATCCTGGACAACGTCATCCCCCACGAAAGAAGGTTCTTCGACACCCCCCTGACGAAGTACTTCCTCTCCGGCTGCAGCGGCCACGTGGCGATGTGCAGGGAGGTCGCCGACGACCTCCTCTCCCTCAGTCCGGACGCGAACTTCACCATCCTCCCCCACCCCCTTTATTCCCACTTCGGCGCCCCCGTTCCCCGCGAAGAGGCGGAAAAACGGCTCGGCCTGCCTCACGGCAAACGCAACCTCCTGTTTTTCGGCCTCATACGCGACTACAAAGGCCTCGACATCCTGCTGGAAGCCTTCGGGATGCTGGACGAAGGATACACCCTCACCGTCGCGGGCGAGCCCTACGGTTCCTTCAAAAAATACGAGGACATAATAGCATCCTCCCCCGCCAGGGACAGAATCAGGGTTTTCCCCCGCTACATTCCCGACTCCGAGGTCAAGGTATTTTTCTCCGCCGCAGACCTCACCGTCCTTCCCTACCGCAGCGCCACCCAGAGCGGCATCAGCTCCGTATCATACAATTTCGAAGTTCCCCTTCTTGTCACGGATGCCGGCGGACTCAAGGCGGCGGTCGGCGGCGCTGGCACGGGTATTGTCATTGACAAGGCCGAGGCGTCGCAGGTGGCCGGAGGCATCAGGGCCTTCTTCGCCGACTCCTCTCTCCGGTTATCCTGCATGGAAAACATAAGGAAAGAGAAAGAACGGCTGTCCTGGGCTTCCTTCGCCCGTTCCCTCGCCTCTTACGCTGAAAGCCTGTAGAACTGTTCTGCCGGTTTTGATAAAACACTTGATTATGAAGAAATTGACAATATTGCTCCTGACCTTCTTCCTTGCAGGCCCCCTTGCAGGGAACCTCATCCTGGCCCAGGAATACAGCCAGCCGGAGGTGACTGTTTCAAAGGAGAGAGTGCGGCTTGGCGGGAAGGTCTATTACTCCCACGTCGTGCTGGAGAAACAGACTCTCTTCTCGGTCGCGAAGGCCTACGGGGTGACCATGCAGGACATAATCGACGCGAATCCCTCCTACGACCTCAAGAATACCGGCCTTCGCAAAAACCAGATTATCCTCATCCCGGCGGACATGGTGAAGACCGCCGCCTCCCCCGCGGAGGACAAAGCCGTGCAGGAGGATAAGAAGGGAACCGAAGAGGCCCAGGAAGCCGCCTCCCCCGCTTCCAAGGGAAAGAAGGACTTCCTGTCATCCCTGAACCTCAAAGGGGAAAAGGAGTATTTCATCCACATAGTCAAGTGGTATGAAGACCTCTCCGACATAGCTGAAAAATACGGAATGTCCCAGGAGGCCATCATGAAATACAACGGCATGAAGACTCCGAAGGTCAAGAAGAAGATGAGGCTGAAAATCCCCTACAAGCCCCAGGAGGACATCCTGCCCGAAGGCGGAGAGGCCCCCGCGGAAGATGAGGCTCAGGCCCCCGCCCCCGAAGAGGAGGCCGCCGGGGAGACCGGAGACACGCCTGAAAACGCCGGAGAGGCCGAAGACTCCACCCAGGTCAGCGAAAGGGACATCCCCTGGTATAAAACCATCTTCTCCGGAAAGAAGGATGTGAACGTCTCCCTGCTTTTCCCCCTCGGAGCCGACAGGACCGTCAACGAGAATTTCGCCGATTTCTATGCGGGTGCCCTTCTCGCGGCAAGGGACCTCGGCGGCAAGGACGGCATCAACCTGGATATCAACGTCTATGACGTGGCTTCCGGGAACATTCCCCTGACTAGGGAGAATTTCTCCGGGTCGGACCTTGTCATCGGCCCCGTATCGAAAAAAGACCTTGAATCGGCCCTTTCCGTCTGTCCTTCCGACAAACTGATAATCTCCCCCCTGGACCCCGGAGCGGCCTCGCTGGCCATGACCGCGCCCAACCTCGTCCAGGCCCCCGCGCCCTCATGGAGGCAGTATGAAGACATCGTCGAATGGGTACGCGAGGAAATGGGAGCGGACGACAGGGTCCTTCTCATAACTGAAAAGGAAGCCAAGGACACCACGGCCCAGTCCAGCATCACCGCAGCCCTGAACAGGGCGGGCATCAGCTACCGCACCCTCTCCTACGGCATTCTCGAGGGAAGGAACATTGACAGGACCATGGGCGAGCTTCTCTCCAAGGACGTTCCGGGAAGAGTTATCCTGGCTTCGGAGAGCGAGGCTTTCGTGGGAGACGTCGTGAGGAACCTCAACCTCCTGATTCACGCGAAATATCCCGTCACCCTGTACAGCCCCTCCAAAATCCGCTCCTTCGACACCATCGACGTGGAGAGCCTGCACAATGTCAACCTCCATGTCAGCTCCACCTATTTCATAGACTACGACGACCCCGGAGTGAGGGACTTCCTCATGGCATACAGGGCCCTCTACAGGACCGAGCCCACGCAGTTCGCCTACCAGGGATACGACGTGATGAACTACTTCGTGAGGATGTACTCGAAATACGGCCGCAACTGGTACAAGATGGCGGTAAGGGAAAGGGAGTCAGGCCTTCAGGCCGACTACGCCCTCACCGAATGCAAGGGCGGCGGCTTCATCAACGGAGCCATCCGAAGGGTAATTTACGACCCCGGTTTCACCGTCAGCCGGGTTAACGCAAAGCAACAATAAATGGAAACTATCGACTGTCTCATCATCGGCGGAGGTCCCGCCGGATACACCGCGGCGATTTACGCTTCAAGGGCGGCCCTCAGGCCCGTCCTCTACGAAGGGATGGAGCCCGGCGGCCAGCTCACCACGACCACGGTGGTGGAGAATTTTCCAGGATACGAGAACGGGGTTGACGCAAACGCCCTGATGGACGAGATGCGCCGTCAGGCCGCCCGCCTCGGGGCCGATATCCGCCGTG
>CAMOVV010000021.1 GCA_946627685.1 uncultured Bacteroidales bacterium | reverse complement strand
TGATACCCTTTAAGCTTATGTTCCGGCTGCACGGCGCAGGCAAGCCTGATGGCCGTCTCGTACCCTATGACGATTCCCTTCAGGAAAGCCCCTGACGACAGGCGCTCTTTTTCCGCGACAGCCAGCATAGCGGAGATGACAGGGGCTGCAAGATGCAGCATTCCGATGCGGTGACCGTCGTCTAATTCTATTACATGGGAACTAATACCATTTATAAGAGCAGCTATCCCTACGGATGTCTTATAGGAACTGCCAATGATAAAACATCCATCTTCTTCGCTATAATCACCGAGCATCTGCCGTTCCTTTTCATTCAACACGGACGATCCCGCTATGGTCACTCCGAGATAATCAAGAAGGCATTTACGGGCCTTGATGAATACGCCATCTTGAAATTCCGTATTTTCAAGCCGCCCTATACCGGACAAGAATATATCTGTCAAGTTTTGCATAGAGACAAATTACCTGAATCAGATTTCAACAACTTCACTAATATGACAATTAACAAATGGAACTATGGCTGTACCCCATGCCATACCAACACCAAACGCACTAAGCATTAGCTTTTTGTTTCCAGCCATCTTATCTTTTAACTCGCTCACAATTGTCAGGGGAACAGAAACTGAAGATGTGTTGCCATATTTATGAATAGACCACGGTATCTTTTCCTGATCAAGTTTCATTTTCTTGGCAATATAGTTATTTATAAATGCATTAGCCTGATGAAACACATAATAGTCCATAGATTGGATATCTTCCCCCGTAATCGCCATCAAACGCTTGATATCTTTCGGTATCTCGACAATAACAAAATTGAATACATCTGCCCCTTTCATAAAGGCCTGTTCATCCGTCCTGGCATTACCATATTCATCAATTATATGCTCTTTAAGGGTTTCCGGAGTGCTCATTCGGCGATAACCTCCTGCGGGAATCATAATCAATTCTCCACGAGAGCCATCGGAGTTAAGGGAAAAATGGCTTGTCCCGTATCTCTCGTCACGCTCTATCAAAGCGGCGACTCCGGCATCCCCAAATATAAAAGCAGCTCGACGGTCTTTGCGAGAATACACCTTTGATCTTGTCTCCCCATCCAAAAGCAGAGCTTTTCTAAGGTTGTTTTTCTCCATAAAGGAATAGACTATGCTTAGACCATATAGAAAGCCGGAACATCCCAAATTAACATCGAATGCCAAACACGATGTGGGCAGGCCGAGCCGGTCTTGAAGAAGGTATGACGTAGCCGGCATCCTATAGTCAGGGGTCTGAGAAATGAATACTAATAAATCAATTTCCGACCGGTCAATATTATTATCTTCAAATAGTTTTTCAGCAGCAGCATAACACAAGTCCGAGGAACATGTTTTCTCATCTGCAAATCGACGTTCGTATATGCCAATTTTGTCAACTACTTTCCTAACTTCATCTTCTGGAAAAACATCCAGATCATATTTATAATTATCAATCACTGTTGAAGGCACAGCTGCAGCAAGAGCTTTAATGCCAACATTCTTATAAGAAATATATGCCATTTTCTAAATAATTACGCCGAGAATACCGGCCAGTATTTCATGAGAAGATAACCTGCAAGGGTCATCAGGATAAACGTCATCAATGTGATCTTCCACCCTACCTTGAGCATGTACTTTGCAGAAAGGCCGTAACCCACGGGGATGGCCCGGATGGAGGTGGGAATCATATAGGCGAGGTTGACGCCGATGGTGGCGGCGTAGATGTAGGGTATCGGATTCTGTCCCAAGCCGTTGGCTATGGATATGACGATGGGTACCACCACCGACGCGGCGCCGGTGTTCGATGTCACGTTGGCAAGAACCATGGGAACCGCGATGAAAATTCCTATGGCGACGATGCCTCCGTTCACTCCAATGCCCGCGACGAAATCACCGATGGCCTTCGCGGCCCCGGACCCGGTGATAAGGGTACCCGCGGCCATACCGCCGGCGAAGATAAACAGGAGTTCCCAGATGACCTTACCCTGGACCGATTTCCACACCATCATGCGCTTTCCGTCTTTCCTGTTGAAAAGGAAGCATACCAGAGCGCCGATGATGAACACATAAGCCGGTTTCAATCCGGGAAGGATGTCTTTATAAAGCTGACGGGCGAATGACAGGACCATGGCTACGACGAAGACCACGAGCGAAATCCACTCCTCCTTCGACATCTTTCCCATCTTCTTGAATTCGCTCTCGAAATACTCTCTCGAGCCGCCGAGGGAATCGGAACGCTTCGTCCCCGCAAGCATGAAAATGGTGTTGCTGACGATGAGGATAACCATTATCGGAAGGAACTTCACCACCCAGTCGGCATACATATACTCATGTCCCGTGAGCTGCTGGATGTAGTCCACCGTCACGAGGTTCATCGCTCCCCCGAGAGGGGTCGCAAGACCTCCGACGCCCACTGCGTAAGCTATGGTGAGAAGAAGAAGGGAGCCTGTCCTGCTTTTTTCTATATCGCCCTGGCCGACATATTTAAGCATCGCGATGGCGATGGGGGTAATCGTGGCGCAGACGACGGAATTCGGCAGTACGGCGGAAAGGAGGACGGACAACATGAACCAGAAAACAAGCTGTCCCCGGACATTGTCGCCGATGACCCTGAGGAAGAATGACGCTATTCTGCGGTCAAGTCCAGTCTCCTCCCAGGAAACCGTGATTATGGACGCGCCGAAAAGCAGGAGAACCGTCTCGGACGCATAGTTTGCGATTACGGAAGGCATTCCCGTCATCGGGAAAAGCGCATTTACCGCCATGGGAAGGAAGGCGGTGACCGCATAATCGACCGGCCTTGTAACCCACCAGTAAGCCATCCAGAGGACTGTGCCTATCGCAGAACGGCTCTCCGGAGTGGCAAACACCGAAGAAGGCAGGCAGAAAAGGCAAAGGAAATAAAGCGCCGGCCCTGCAATCAGTTGGATGAGTCTCTTCTTGTCAGACATAATATCTTCGTTTTAATACTCGACCAATTCGGAAACAACGAGATGACCTGCGGTAAATTCCATGCTCGCCCATGAAAGCCCTACACCGAATCCGCATGCAAGACAGTGTTTATCATCACCTCTCAGCCCGTCTGCGGCCCTGGTCACCATCGTAAGGGGTATGGAAGCCCCGGAGACATTTCCAAAGTCATCAAGGCAGAAAGGCGTCTTTTCTTCGGGGAATTTCAACGACTTCCTGATTCTGTCGTCAATATATCTGTTCGCCTGATGGAGGAAGAGATAGTCCGTCTTTTCGGTGTCGATTCCAAACTTCTCTATCAGTTCCTTCAGGGATCTGGGAGGTCTCCTGATGGCAAAGCTGAACACGTCCATCCCGTTCACCACTATATCGTTGCCCTTGCGGATGACCCCCGGCTCGATTTCCCGTTCCACAAGGCTTTCCGGCGTCACGGGATTCCTGAATCCGCCGTATTCGGCCATGATGGCGCCCGCGCCTGAGCCGTCAACTCCGAACACATAATTCATCGGGGTATCATAGCCCTCATCAAATTCCAGCGCGGTCACGGTAGCGGCATCTCCGAAAAGCGGCCGGGATGTGCGGTCTTTCAGGCTATGGCTTTGGGTATTGGTCTCGGCGCAGACAAGCAGACCCCGTTTCAGGGTGCCTTGGCACATAAGGGAGGTCGCCACGCTCATTCCATACACCCATCCGGCGCAGCCGAGGGGAAGGTCCATCACAAACGAATCCTGCCTCATTCCCAGCCTATCCTGAATGATCGGAGAGGTCATAGGCTGGTAATAGTCCCTGGACGTGCACACGTAAAGAAGCAGGTCCACGGACCCGATTTCCCAGCCCAGATCGGAGACCATCCTCTCCACCGCTTTCACCGAAAGGTCGGAAGCCGTTGTCCCGTCCTCGACGATGCGATGGCGTTTGATTCCGGTGGACTCAATAATCTTGACAATCTCTTCCTTGCTGTCGTAAAAAGGAAGGTCTATGTTTTCCTCGATTGTCTTGGGGACACAGGCGGCTACGCCCGCGATCCTCACGTTTTTTGTCGTAAGAGATGACATGTTCAGACTCCTTTCAATACACGCCTTTGCTTCTTTCCCATGGCATTGACCGGAATTTCGTCAATCCATTCGTATAATGCCGGACATTTGAAAAGCGGGAAGCTTTCCTTCATCAATCTGTCTATCTCCTCCAGGGAGAGTCCGGTGGAACCTTTCAGTATAAAGGCCTTGACCACTTCCCCGAGAAGTTCGTCGGGATGGCTGACACAGATGCAGTCCCCCACTCCCAGGCGGCAAATCGCTTCCTCCACCTCGACGGGGCTTACCTTTTTGCCGCCGACGCTTATCATTTCCTTGGCCCGGCCTGTGAGATAGATATACCCCTCGTCAGAGATGTAACCGCAGTCCCCGGTCCGGAAAAAGCCATCCACAAAGGCTTCCTTGTTGTCTTCAGGATCAAGATAGCCCACCATGGTCTGGTTTCCGTGCACGCAGATTTCCCCGTCAATCACCTTGATTTTCATATTGTCAGCAATCGGCTTGCCGACGGAATCAAGATGGGCGGTATCATGATACTCTATCATTGCGGAACGGTTCGACTCGGTCAGTCCGTAGTTATGGCAGATGCGCGTGTCCGGAAGCAGTTCCACCACTTCCTTCTTTCCCTGCATAGGCATGGCCGCGGTGCCGAACTCTATATGACGGAGTTGACCGGCGAAGCGGGAAATCCTCGTACCGCTGATTTTTCTCACATAGCCCCATGCGGCAGGAGCCATTCCGAACGTCGTCACATGGTATTTTTCCATCGTCCTGAAAAGGAGCTGGACATTTGCGAAATTCGGCAGTAAGACGGCGGTTGCTCCGTTCATAAGGGTGAGATGGATGCGCCTGATTCCGAAAGCATGACAGATGGGCATCACCACGACCTCGACGTCATTCTCGTCGTTCTGCACGAAATCGCTCGTGTTCTTGGCGGCCCAGAAAATATTGAAATGACTGAGGCACACCGATTTGGGCTTTGATGTGGTCCCCGTGGTGTGAAGAATCTCTATCACATCGCCGTCTTTCAGCCCCTCAGGTTCTCCGCTGTACGGTTCCATCCTTTCGATGTCCTCCGGAGTATAGCCGAAAGCCTTCTCACCCGAATCCGGGTCAATCATTTCTCCGATTACCCCGAGCATCTGGGCCCCGAAATCCATATAGATGAAATGGGGCTCTTTCACGGCAAGAAGCCGTATCGTATCTCCGGCCTTGTAGCCGCCGGCCTGAATCAGCGAGGCTGCCTTTCTGATATTGAGGCAGAGCTGCCCGTAGGTTATCTCCTGCGGCCCCGCAATGATGGCAATCTTGTCCGGATGCCGCTCGCAAGCTTGGAAAACAGCCTGCAGCAAAGGACTGTAACTATACATAAATCAGCCTTTAAGTTTCTTGATCTCTTCGGCAAAAGCCTTTACCGACGTGAGGTCGAAAATGTCGTCGGAGGGGAACATGATGTCAAAATGCTCCTCCAGTTTGGAAAGAATCATTACGTTCCTCAGGGAATCCCATCCCTCCACATCGGTCATTTCGGCTTCAATGTCCAACTGACCGGCGGGAATACTGAGAATCCCGGCAATAAGGCCGCGTACTTCTTCTGTGTAATCCATAATTTATTGTACGTTTACTTTAACAAAACTCCGCCATCGAGTATCATGTTGGTTCCTGTCACCCACGAAGATGCATCTGACAGCAGGTATATCATCGCCCAGGCGACATCTTCCGGACGGCCGTACCGCTTCAGGGGATATCTGAGCCTGTCCTGTTCCAACTGTTCCTGAGAAACGGTGCCTGAATCGAGTATCCCCGTATCAACCATGGCCGGACATACCGCATTTACCCTTATACCTTTGTCGGCCAGTTCCACGGCGGCGCCCCTGACAAATGCGCTTATCGCGCCTTTACAACCGGCATACATCGAATTACCCGGACTGACCCGGGCGACTCCCGCAAGGGAACCAGTAAAGACGACCGAGCCTCCGGAAAGGAGTTTCTTCTTCTTTACAAGTTGCCTGAGCAGTATTATAGGGGCAATGGTATCAACCTGCAGCAACTGCTTGAAAATCTCTTCGTCGATGAATTTCAACGGACGGATTTGGGTAAAACCGGCATTGTTGACCAGTCCGTCAAGTTCCGGAAGGCCCGCGACCATCTCTTCGATGGATGCTGTATCGCTCAAATCGCAAATGCACATCCGGTGACCGTCCCCTTCCATCCGGGAAAGTGTCTCCTCCAGACGTTGGCTGTTCCTGGCCGTAATCACTACCCGGGCGCCCATCCGCGAACATTCGACGGCTGCGGCCCTCCCTATTCCGGAAGAGGCCCCCGTCACAAGAATTGTCTTGCCTTGGAGAGAAAAAGGGTTGTAACTGTCGTTCATCGGGCTTGCCCCCTACAGATTTGAAAAGGATTCCTAAAGCTTCTCAACCACGCGGTTGTAAAGATCCTCAACGGTGACGGAATTCATCACATCGTCACCCTTCAGGGCGACGTCGAACTCATCGTCAACCATGGCTATTACGCTCAGTCCGATAAGGCTGGACCACTCGTCGATATCGTGGAAAACCGTATCGGCATGGATTTCTTCGGGATCGACAGTGTCGAACAATTCGGCAAAAAGCTCTACAAATTCATCTAATGTCTTCATAATATTGATTGTAAAATTTATAACGTTGTCCACTCTTGTACCTGTTTCCATCTGCTTCGGAAGAATTTATCGTAATTCCTCTTGATGGTATCAGGAGAAATCCTCTCCTGCTCAGGATATGTATTATTCTCAAATTCAATTATTTCATCAGGGGTCATCCGGAATCCTATAATCTTGGCCGGATTCCCGGACACCACGGCATAAGGAGGAATTTTTTTCTTGATGCAGGAATCCGCGGCTATCATCGCCCCACGGCCGATTTCAAAGACACCCGGCATTATCATCGCCCGGGCGCCTATCCATGCCCGGTCGTGGATCGTCAGAGGAGTGGCAACGCATCCCTTGCTCTCATCCTTCCTCACGAAGTCAATCGAATGATTGTGAGTGAACACCTTTGCCCCTTCAGAAATCCACACATGGTCCTCCACCACCAATCCTCCGGTGTAGTCTATATCCGAATGTTCCGAAAAACCGCAATGGCTTCCGGTCCGGATTGACGAATCCTTATAATGGTGACGGTGCATTATTACACCATAACCCACGAAACAATCTTCTCCTAAGCCATACCGCTTCCTGTAAGCATTGCACCTTTTTTCCTGGAGACTTGCGCTCCTCTCATATTTGAAACTGCTCCACTTGTTAAGGAACTTGTAGTTGTCAAAAAAATCCTTGACCCACCTGTCCCTTTTCAAATTCTTCTCCTTGTACTTAAGGCAGAGTTCCCTTCTTTGGTCACCCTCCAAGGCATATATTCTCTCCTTTTTATACTGATTTGTCCATACATTGTACTTAAAATAACAACCCAGCATATCCAGGAAGATTCCCGCACGGCCTTTTTTGACACCATCTTCCGCATTGATTGCGGCGGCATCCTTCCATCCGTATCGACAGACCTGTCTTAATCGTCTAAAATCCATCACTTCAACAATTTATCTGCAATAACACCAGTTTCCCCCCTCTCGAAATGAACCATATTCCCGACGGCTTCAGCCATCATGCAGCGGAAAGCCTCATGGGAAAGACCGGCGATATGAGGGGTAAGAATCACATTGTCAAGACTTAGAAGATGTGAGCCTTCCCGTATTGGCTCTTCATAGTGGACATCCAGGGCAGCAGCAGACAGTTTTCCGCCGGCCAGCGCGTCATAAAGGGCTCTTTCTTCGACAAGCTTTCCCCTGGCCGTATTCACGACGATAGCTCCATTCTTCATAAGAGAGATTGTCCGCTGATTCAGCATATCGCGGTTTTCCGGAGTAAGGGGACAGTGAAAACTGAGGACATCCGCCTGGGGAAGAAGAGCTTCAAAGTTCTCAAAGTAATTGAGGCCCAGCTGCTTTTCTACATTTTCGTCCTGACGGAAGACATCGGTGTAGATGACCTTGGCCCCGAAGGCCTGCAAAAGCGCAGCAACGCTCCGACCGATATTTCCCATACCCACGAGAGCAACCGTCTTCCCGTACAATTCATGGGTGGTGACGCCCTGCTGCTGCTTCTTCCATACCCCGGCATGAGTCTGGGCATTTATTTGCGGAAGCCTCTTAAGGCACGCAAGGATAAGGGTCAAAGTGTGTTCCGCAACACTCCTGGCATTGACGCCCCGGTTGACGTAGACCGGTATTCCCCTTTTTCCTATGGCCTCAAGGTCAAGCATTTCCGTTCCCACTCCAGTCCTCTGAATCATCTTGAGCCTTCCGGCTGCGGCAAGGACCTCCCCGTCGATAGGAAGGCGGCCGCTGACAAGCAGATATTCGGCATCCGCGCACTGGCGAAGAAGACTTTCGCGAGTGGGCTCTGCAAGCGTCTCGACGGAAAAACCTTCCGGCACGACACTCTTAAGGATTTCCCACGGAATTCCCGTATATCGGGCTGTATGCAGTATTTTAGGCATTTCTATACTCCGAACAGTTCTATGTAACTTGCGTCATTCTCTATGACGCCGTAGGCGGCGGCCCTCATCATGATTTTCTCCGCCCAGTTTTTGTGCGGGCCAATCTCGTTCATGCCCTTCGTCCCCTTGACGACTCCGCCGGAGGTGTGCATAATCTGGTAGGCGTCGTCATACTCGTCCTTGGTCACGGCCAGCATTCCGTTGATGAAGTTAAGATGCGAGGGATGGATACAGGTCTTGCCCATGAAGCCGTTGGCCTGGTCGAGGACAAGTTCGCGCATGAGTCCGTCCACGGCATCGTTCACGATTGCCTTGCGTTTCATAAGCGTCTGTTGGAGGTCCACCTTGGGAAGCTCCGCCAGACCCTTCATGGACTTGTTGACCTTGAAGTATTCCCATACCGGGCCGCTTACGGTGTAGTCGTTGTTGCGGGTGAATACATTGAGGATGTCCAGCAGGCAGTCGCTCACCGTCAGGATATCATAGATGGTGTAGTTGATGCCCCGGCGGACGCCGAAACAGCTGGAAAAATCAGTTCCTCCGACACGGATATTGAGAATCAGTTCACGTCGCTTGTCGCAGATGTCCTTGATGGTGCGGAGTTCATCGAAGCGGGTTTCCTTGAAAGCGACCCTGGCATCCTCGATTATGGGCATTCCGTATATGATTTCCCCGAACTTCCTGTTCAATTCCACGAGGTGGTCCATATACGCTTCTCCGTTCACCCCGTTGAACTTGGGGAAGTTGAATCCGGTAATATACCGGATGTGTTCAGGACGGAGCATGGAGGAGAAGTGGGCGAACTGCCCGGGGGTGCGGACCCTGAAGAAAAGGAGTGGAATATCCTCGTACTTCAGCCTACCGCTGTCCTCGGCCTCTTTCAATGTATCCAGCACATGGATGCTGTTCATCTCCGCGGCGGGTACGTCCTCGGCAGGGCAGGCATCTTCGAAGCACATCACCATGGATGTGAGTCCCGGATACTTCCTGTCTATCACGGCCTGGGCGAAGTCTTTCGTGCCTGGCATATACATCGTTGCTCCGAGGCAATACTGCAGCAGGCTCCTGTCCGTGTATTTGTTGAAATTCTGCGGCTCTTTCACGAATCTGTAAGCCGGGTTATACTGATGATGT
>CAMOVV010000020.1 GCA_946627685.1 uncultured Bacteroidales bacterium | reverse complement strand
CTGGTTACTGCCGATATCGACATACACCTTACTGCCGGCAAGAACAACGTCAAGTTCTTCAGCGCCGTGGCGGTCTGCCTGTCAGCCAACGGATTCAACACCGCCAACTCCGGTGAATTCGTAATCTCCGACACCCAGACCGTACAGGTCACCGGAGGCTCCGGAGCCGACGACTTCACCGTGGTCCATTTCGTGTCCACCACTCCCCAGACATTCCGTTTCGGCGACTACGTTTCCGTCGAATTCGTATCCGAGGCGGACGGCATCAAGACGGAACTCTACGGAGAGGAGAACGTTTACCTCAATGCGACCGCGACCCTTGCCGACGGGACTGTCAAGACCACAGACAAGGTGCTGATGAAAAAGCGCGGGGACATCTCGTACTTCAAGTACATATATCCGAAAGCGCTCTTCGGCCTCGGCGAGGATGCGCAGATATCCGAGATGCACGTCTGGTTCACAAATGCCGACGGAAGCGTCACCGTGACGGACGGCACAGAAGGATTCCTGCTCGTGCAGGCATCCGAGGAATAGATTAAAAGATTTGTTGCTATGAAACATTACATACCGTGCATAATAATCGCCGCCTGCCTGCTCGCCAGCTGTTCAGATAAAAACGAAGACGTCAACTCGGGCGGTTACACCAATCCCGTGCTCCCCGGCATCAGTCTCCCCGACCCTACCGTAATAAGGGCCGATGACGGATACTGCTATGCCTATGGAACGGAGGATATCTACGGCATCCCCATTTTCAAGTCGAAAGATTTGGTGAACTGGGAGCGCACGAACACCGTTTTCACTTCCTCCAACAGGCCTTCCTGGGGCATAAAGGGAGCGGCAAGCTACCTCTGGGCTCCGGATATCAACAAAATCGGGAACAAATACGTCCTGTACTATTCCCATGTTCCTGACGACCTCGGCGGTTCCGGAGAAAACACCTGGGGAATAGGTGTCGCCACCGCCGACAAGCCCGTTGGTCCCTTCTATGACAAGGGCAAGGTTATCATCGGAGGAGAAGTGGGACAGGAATGCACTATAGACCCTGCCTATTTCGAGGATACAGACGGCAAGAAGTACCTCCTCTGGGGCTCCTATGTAGGTATATTCATCGGTGAGTTGAACGAAGACGGACTCAGCCTGAAGAACAAGTATTCCTCCACCCGCCTGGCGGGCACGGACGGCTTCGCCCTGGAAGGCGCCTACATGTACAAGAAGGGCAATTACTACTACCTCTTCTGCTCCAACGGCCCGTATAACTACGAGTACAAACAGTACCAGGTGACAGTGGGACGGTCTGAGTCGATTACCGGACCTTTCGTCACAAGAGACGGGGGCAGGATGCTGGACAACAGCCTGGACATCGTCCTGAAGGGGAATGACGCCTTCTACTGCCCGGGACACAACGGCGAAATCATCACGGACGACAACGGCGTGGAGTGGATTGTCTATCACGCCTACAAGGCCGGAGACGAAGCTGCCGGACGTAATCTCATGCTGGACAAGGTGACCTGGACTTCTGACGGATGGCCTCAGATCGGAAACGGAAGCCCCACTGCCTCAAGCAATGACAAACCCTATTTCAGATAATTGATTATCAAAAGGGGATGACTGAAAATCATATTCTTCTCAGTCATCCCCTCTTACATTTATGATGAAACGATTCTTGTTTTTAACGGTCCTGGCAGTAGCGGCATTCTCCTGCAGCGGATCAAAGACCGAACCGGTCAGGGAAAATCCCTTCCTGAACGTCGATGCCGATCCCCTCTCGATAAATGTCACCTCAAATGCGGACACCGTACGTTTGAGCTGGTCCCGTACGGGAGACATCAGCTTTGACAACTACAGGATTCGAATCAAAGACCTCGGAATAGAGCGGACTGTCGGAAGCGGCGAGTCGGAATGTGTCCTGACCCACGTCAGCGCCTACAACACCCCCGTCAAATGCGAGATTTCACTGATGAAGGGAAGCGAGGCCCTGGCCACGCAGACGCTCTTCCTCAACATAGACGGTCTCGACGCCTCTTTCCTCCGCGACCTGATGCCGGATGACGGTTCCAGCGTCTGCGCCGGCGACGGTGTCTATTCCATCGAGCTGCCGGACGGAAGGAGCATCTTCCTGATGGGAGATTCGTTCATCTGTCCGGTCAGCGGAGTAAGCCGCCCCACCTCCGCCCACATGTACCGCAACACCTACATCGTCTTCGACCCCAAGACGAGGAAACCGACCCCGATTTACGATTTCAACGGCCCCGGAACCAATTCTTCGGCCGCCGTTCCTCCCGGCCACTACTATGAAGACAAATGGTACTGGCCCGGGCACGGATTCGTCGTTGGGAACAGCCTCTATGTGTTCCAGTCGCTTATGTATCTGGGGGGAGAAGGAATGTGGGGATTCAGGTATGAGAACTCCAACCTGCTGAAGTACAGCCTACCGGACTTCAAGCTTGAAAAAGATTCGCCCATACAGTTCCGCTCCGACAAGGCAATCCACTATGGGGCGGCAGCCCTCAATGACGGCGACTATATCTACATTTACGCCCAGGTGGACATTACCAACGACCTGGACGCCAAGACGGAAGTTTACTGCGCAAGGACCACCGAGGCCGGCCTGTTCGGCGTGTGGGAATACTGGAACGGCAGTTCATGGGTCAAGGACTCCTCGGCCGCCGTCGGTCTTTCCGGACTCTCCAGCGTTTCCGTGTCCTCACAGTTCAATGTCTTCAAGCTCAAAGACAAATATGTCCTCCTGACGAAGAGCAAGAAACTCTGGGAAGAGAAGATATACACCTTCACGTCGAGCAGCCCGCTGGGCCCCTGGGGGCATAAGAAGGTCATTTACACTATACCCGCATTCTCCGATCCCAACCTGATGTCCTACAACGCCATGGCCCATCCCCAGTTCGAAAAGGACGGGATGATCCTGGTTTCCTACTGCATGAACACCAGCGACGGAGACCAGCAGGCCAGGGATGTGACCACCTACCGCCCGAGATTTTTCTGGGTGGATATTGACGACATCCTCAACTGATTATGAGGAAAGCCTTCGTCGTCCTCGTCGTAACATTCTCTGCTGCACTGTCTGCAGGAGCACAGACCTTCCTGGACCGGAGCCTGTCTCCCGAGGTCCGTGCCAGGGACCTGGTGTCGAGGTTGACACTGGAAGAGAAGGCATCTCTCGCTACAAATAACTCGCAGGCCGTAGAGAGGCTGGGAATAAAGGAATACAACTGGTGGAGCGAGGCCCTGCACGGAATCGGATTCAATGGCAAGGCCACCAGTTTTCCGGAGCCCGTGGGGATGGCCGCTTCCTTCGACGAATCGCTTGTGCATGAAGTGTTTATGGCGATAAGCGACGAGGGAAGGGTCAAATTCCGCCAGGCACGGCAGGAAGGGGAGATAAAAGTTGCCCAGGGCATCACTTTTTGGACACCGAACATCAACATCTTCCGTGATCCCCGCTGGGGACGCGGCATGGAGACCTACGGCGAAGACCCCTTCCTTACCGGACGGATGGGAATGGCCGTCGTAAGCGGACTTCAAGGAGACCCTGACGCTCCCGTGCTGAAGGCCCATGCCTGCGCGAAGCATTTCGCCGTTCATTCCGGACCGGAATACGAAAGGCACAGCATCGATGTCAACGTGTCCGACAGGGACCTGAAAGAGACGTATCTTCCTGCATTCAAGGAACTTGTAACCAAGGCCGGAGTGCAGGAGGTTATGACGGCCTACAACCGTTTCCGCGGCATACCCTGCGGAGCCAGTCCCTACCTCATCGACACCCTGCTGAGAGGGGAATGGGGATTCAAAGGGCTCATAACGTCTGACTGCTGGGCTCTCAGGGATTTCTATGAGCCGGGCAAGCACGGATACGCCCCCGACCAGGCCACAGCCGTTGCGATGGCCATAAAAGCGGGGGTGGATACCGAGTGCGGGGACGCCTATCATGCGATTCCCGAAGCCGTGCAGAGGGGCCTTCTCGATGAAAAGGACCTTGACCGCAACCTTGAACGGCTGATAACGGCACGCATCCGTCTCGGAGAATTTGACGACATAGACCCGTGGGAAGACCTCCCCGACTCCCTTGTCGAATGTGAAAAGCATCTCGCCCTGGCCCGCAGGATGGCCCGCGAAAGCCTTGTCCTCCTGCAGAACAAAGGCGGCATCCTTCCTCTCGGAAAGGAAAGCAGGATAGCCCTGATAGGCCCCAACTGCGACGATGCAAGAATGTTGCTCGGGAACTATGCCGGTGAGCCGCAGAAGGCCCTGAGCCTGAAGGAGGCAATGAAAAAGATTCGGCCGGATCTGGTCTGTTTCAATGCCTGCGGCCTGATGGACAGCAGTTTCCGTCCTGCCGAGTGGAAAGAAGAATCCGTTTTCGCCCCCCGCATGGATGACGGCGAGATTCTAAAACGCCTTGAAGGCATAGATACGGTCATTTTCGCAGGAGGAATATCATATTGCCTGGAGGCCGAGGAGCAGGAAATCGACATTCCCGGGTTCAAAGGCGGAGACCGCACCGACATTGAACTGCCCCAGGTCCAGCGTTCTCTCCTTAAAATGCTTCACGACGCGGGCAAGAAGGTCATTCTGGTGAATTTCTCCGGCTCGGCGATGGGCCTCTGCCCTGAAACGGAAACCTGCGAGGCCATTCTCCAGGCCTGGTATCCCGGCCAGGAGGGTGGAAACGCCATCTGCGACATCCTGTTCGGACAGGCGAGCCCGTCGGGAAAACTGCCCGTCACCTTCTATAAGAGCGTGGACCAGCTACCGGATTTCCGCAGTTACGACATGAAGGGCCGCACCTACAGGTTCTTCTCCGGCGAGTCCCTGTTCCCCTTCGGATACGGGCTCAGCTACACGCAGTTCAAATACCTGAAAGTCAAGGTGCGCCGCGGCCGTCTCATCGTGAAGCTGCGTAATACCGGCAGCCGCGACGCCGAGGAAATCGTCCAGATGTATGTACGGAAGGCGGATGACACTCAGGGGCCTTCCAAGACATTGAGAGGCTTCAAACGGGTCAACGTCAAGGCCGGAAAGAAGACGAGGGTCCGTTTTGACCTTACGCCGGAAACCTTCCTCTGGTGGTCTGAAAAAGCCGGGGACATGGTACCCCTTGCAGGTGAGTATGAGCTCATGGCAGGGGGCAGCTCTTCGGAAACCCTTGGCGCAAGATACCGTTTCAAAGGCTGAAAATTCATAAATCCAACGAGTTTAGATGTTCAAACGCAATCTGATACTTACACTGGCGACGGCTGTCGCCCTCGCGGGCTCCGGTATAGCGGCTTCCGCAGCCCAGGCTCCTGACGACCTGGCATCCTGCGTCAATCCCTTCGTCGGAACGAAGGGGGGAGGAAATGTTTTCGCCGGCGCGGTCAAACCCTTCGGCATGGCGCAGTTCACTCCCAATCCTTTCGAGCCTACAGGGTTTGTAATCAATATGTTGAGCGGGACAGGGGCGAGCAATTACGGTAATTTCCCCGTAATGCCGATAAAGGGAGGGGTCACCATTTCGCCCGAGCGTATGTTCAACAGGAGGGTGCCCATTCGGGCGGAAAAAGCTCATGCAGGATATTATGAATGTCTGGTTGACAACGATATAAAGGCTTCCCTCACCGTAACGGACCGCACCGGAACAGCCGTTTTCGAATTTCCGGAAGGAGCCACGGAGGGAACGATTCTCGTCGGCAGCGGCATCTCCGCTTCGACCTATGTTACCGAAGCTGCGGCTTCCGTGAAAAATTCTTCCTCTTTTGAAGGATTTGCGAAGGGAGGCTGGTTCTGCATACAGGACGTCCCCTACTCGGTGTATGTTGTAGGCGAGTTCGACTGCGAAGCGACAGGCACCGGCACATGGAAGGATGACCGCCTCAACGAGGGTTCCTCCTTTGCCAGCGGCAATTGCAGCGGAATGTATTATACCTTCGACCTTTCCAAATCCCGCACCGTCCGGTATAAGGTGGCCCTGTCTTACGTTTCGGTCGAAAACGCCTGGGAAAACCTCCGCTCGGAGAATCCCGGCTGGGATTTCGACGCGATAAGTGCCGAAGCCGAGGCCTCCTGGAACGATATCCTTTCCAAAGTGGAGGTTCCCTCCCTCCAGGGTGAAGAAAAGACCATCTTCTACACCCAGCTCTACCACACGATGATACACCCCAACATCTTCAGCGATGTGAACGGTGAATACATCGGGGCCGACGGCAAGATACACAGGACGCGCACCACGCAATATACCAATTTCAGCAACTGGGACTCCTACCGCAACCAGATCCAGCTGCTGTCCATCCTTTTCCCTTCCCTTGCATCGGACATCGTGCAGTCGCATTACGATTTCGCCGTCCAGGCCGGAGAAGCCTTCCCCAGGTGGGTGTTTGCAAATGTCGAGACCGGCATCATGCAAGGCGACCCCTCCCCCATCCTGATAGCCGACGCATGGGCCTTCGGAGCGCGCGGATATGACCCTAACGCCATGTTCAGGATAATGCGCAGAAATGCGACTATTCCCGGTCTCAAGTGCCAGAGCGTGGAGGTCAGGCCTGGCCTGGGGCAATTCCTGGAAAAGGGGTGGTACCCCGAGGCCTCGCTCCATCTGGAGATGATTTCCTCCGATTTTGCCATAGGAGAATTCGCCCTTCTGGCCCTGGGCGACCCCTGGAGTCCGACCGAATACCTGAACCGGGCAAAGTCCTGGCGCAACCTTCTCAATCCCGAGAACCTCTGGATACAGTCAAGGGACAGGGACGGCAACTGGGCGGACCTTTACAGGGGATGGGCTGAATCCACGCATACAAAGTATTTCTGGATGGTGCCCTACGACATCGGAGGCCTCATTGAAGCCATCGGAGGGGCGAAAGCCGCCGAGAACAGGCTGGACGAGCTTTTCGACGGCTTCCTCGACGACGCCACGGGCATGAAATACACCCTCTCCAACGAGCCGTCAATGCACATTCCCTGGTGCTACAACTGGGTCGGACGGCCGGACAAGGCTTCAGACACCGTTGAACTGCTGAGGAAAACGCAGTATAACAACACTCCGAAAGGCGTTCCCGGCAATGACGACATGGGAGTCCTTTCCGCCTGGTATGTATTCGCCTCGCTGGGCCTGTATCCCATGATACCGGCCATCGGCGGCTTCACCGTGAACACTCCAGCCTTCCCGAAGGTCGTGCTGCACAGGCAGGATGGCGACATAACCATTCTCCGAAAAGGCTCGGGACGCTATATCACGGGATTGAAAGTGAACGGCGAAGACTGCGGCGTGTCATGGATTCCGTGGGAACCGCTCTCGGAAGGAGGAACCATAGAGTTCAAGACGTCTTCCAAGCCCTCCTCATGGGGAACCGCCGAACTGCCCCCTTCATATCATTGATTTTTCATTATTTCCGTATGCCTGCAAAGAACTGTTTATCCCTGGCGAAGGCGCTCCTTCTGCTCATCGCTTCATCGTGCATGAATTATAACTCCTCTCCGGTGGTCAAGGTGGAAGGCGGAGACATCGAGGGTGTCAGGGAAGGTAAGGTACTGGTGTTCAAGGGTGTTCCCTTCGCGGCTCCCCCTGTCGGCGAGCTTCGGGGACAGGACCCCTCTCCGGCTATACCGTGGAAAGGCGTCCTTGACTGCAAAGAGTTCGCTCCCGCCGCAATCCAGGCTCCCTTCCCACATGAGGCCGCCCTTTACTATCGGGAATTTTACTCCGACGGCGACCCCGAGTTCAGCGAGGACTGCCTTTACCTCAACGTCTGGACGCCGGCATCGGCCTTGAAAAAGGGCCGCAGGGACCTTCCGGTGGCGGTGTGGATACATGGCGGCTCCCTGGACCACGGATACAGTTACGAGAAGGAGATGGACGGGGCCGCCTGGGCCGAAAGAGACGTCATCCTTGTCACAATAGCCTACAGGCTCGGCGAAATCGGATTCCCCTCCCCTGACCGTCTTTTGGGATTCAAGGACCAGATAGCCGCCCTCAGATGGGTGAAAAACAATATCTCCGCCTTCGGAGGAGACCCTTCCAAAGTCACCGTTTTCGGGCAGAGCGCAGGCGCGATAAGCGTAAAATACATCCTTGCCGATCCGGAGGGACGAAGCCTGGTTTCCGGAGCCATCTTCCAATCCGGCGGGGGAGTTTCTCCCATGGGAATCGGTCTTCCTGAAGGGACCCGGGGGGAAATACTGCTGCAGTCGATTGCGGACGGCGCTTTCGACGGAATCCCCGTAATGGCAGGATTTACCGCGCAGGACCCCGATATCCTGGGCCGGGGCGGTACGCTTGAACTCGCCGACGCCCTTTCCGCAAGGGACGGCTCGCGGGTCTATGTCTATGAGTTCAGCCGCAACCTTCCGGGAGATGACGAGGGGGAAAATGATCCCGGAGCGTTCCACAGCTCGGAACTGTGGTATATGTTCGGGACGCTGCCTCGCTGCTGGAGACCCTTCAGCAAGGAAGATTACCGCCTCAGCGAAAGGATGCTGGACCAGTGGACTTCTTTTGTCCGCGACTCAGACCCCGGATATCCGGCCTATAGCGGCCCCGGAAAACACATTGAAATTCTGGATATTCCGCAGTAGCTATCTCTTCAGGAGGAAAGTCTTGATCGCGTGCCGGCCCATCCTGGCGCGCAGCTGTTTCTGCCCGTGCCGGGAGCGAAGCTTCGCCTTGTGCAGGACATTGCCCCGCATATCGGTCTCAAACGCCTCGGTGAAGCTTCCGTCCAGCAGGACTTTGACCTTTTTGCCGCCGCAGGGATTGTAGAGGCGGATTCTTATGCCCTCTTCCGTAAGCGTGGCGGAAGAAAGTTCGCAGCCTGAATCATTAACGGAGATGAACGACCCGGTGGAAGGCCCTTCTCCTCCTGTAAACGCCGGAACCAGAGGCTCGTTCCACCGCCTGTCAGCCTTCTCCGCCTCATCCCAGCCACCGTTGCACGGAAGAACGGCGAATTTCATCTTCGTCGGCCCGTCGATGAGGTAGTCCCTTCCCCACAGGCCGTTTCCCGAATACTGCAACGTAAGGCCCAGGGGAGAGCCCGGAGTATTGACGTACGTGGTCGTATGGTCGGAGAACAAGGCGATTCCACGGCCGTCTTCCCGGCTGAGATACACCCAGTTGAGTATGATATTGTGCTTTATGTCATGCCAGTCGTCAAAGCGGGTGCTGTCGTTGACGCTCCGGCTCACATCGAACGGGGCGTTCTTGTAAAGGGCCCCTCCGTCGGCTGAGGTGGGAAAATAAATGTTGAGGTGTCCCTTCTCATCATAGAAACTCCGGTGAGGATTGACGGCGGCATCGCTCTGCTTGAAAGTACCTATCCCCGGATGCCCCTGCCAGTCGATTTCAAGGTCGAAATAAATCATCGGATCCCCTTTTCGCAGCGACACTCTCTGGCAGAACGGATGGCCTCCGACAGTCCCTTTTACCCTCATCGTGGAAACAAGGTCCCCTCCCTCTTTTTCAAGGGTCGCAGGAGCGTCTGCCGAAGAATGAAAGACTTTTTCATCATAGAAATATCCTTTCATCTCCCCGAAAGCAAGGTCGCTTTCCCTGACAAGTTCCCGGCCTCCTTCTTTTTTAAGGACAATGCCGGATATCACGCCTCCGCGCTCCGGATCGAAGGTTATCTCATACAGTTCATTTTCAATCTTGTATGCACCGGCGTCTTCCGGCTTCGGAGCCTTTGCCCCGTCGCGGAAGCCGATTCTGTAGGCGGCAAAGCCGAATGCCGGGACC
>CAMOVV010000019.1 GCA_946627685.1 uncultured Bacteroidales bacterium | reverse complement strand
CAAGGAAATCCTGCGCCTGAAGGAAGAAGGTGCGACCATCATCCTTTCCACCCACAACATGGAAAGCGTGGAGGAACTCTGCGACAACATCGCCCTCATCAACAAGTCCCGCCTCGTCATAACCGGCGGCACCAACGACATCCGCCGCAAATACGGAAACGACAACATCGAACTGGTCTATACCGATGCGGAAGGCACTCACACGGAGGTTCTTCCCAAGGATACTGACGGGGTCAGCACCCTCAGGGCCTACATGGACAGGGGAGTGACCGTCAATTCCTACAAAGAACTCATGCCCCGCATGAATGACATTTTCATCAAACTCGTAACCGAAGGAGAATAAGCCATGAATTTCAATAAGATAAGTGTCGTCATCGGGAGGGAATACTCCACCCGCGTAAAGAAAAAGAGCTTCCTTATCACCACCTTCGTGGTCCCCATCCTCTTCGCGGCCATCTGCATCCTCCCTTCGGTGCTGATGATGAACGTGAAGGAAAAATCCCAGAGCGTGGCGGTCGTGGACAACTCCGGCATAGTCATGCCTTATCTGACAGACAGCGAGGCGGCCACCTTCACCGACTGCACCTCTCAGAATGTTGAAACTCTCAGGGGCTCGGTCGGAAAGGAAGGCAGCGACGTCCTCCTTGTCGTGTCCCCCCTGGACAGCGCCAAGAGCGTGAGCATCCAGGTCTATAGCCGCAAGCCGGCCGGCGTGGACTTCTATTCGTCCATCGCCGACAAGGCCAACCGCGCCGTCGAGGCCTACAGGATCAAATCCTACAACATCGAGGGCCTCGGGGATATTATGAAACAGGTAAAGGCCGACGTCAAGGTGAGCGAGTTCACCCTTGACGACAGCGGCAACGCAACCGTTTCGGAATCAGGAATTTTCATGATTATTTCCATGATTCTCGGAATGCTGATCTATATGTTCATCGCCATGTTCGGAGCCACAGTGATGTCGTCCGTCATTGAAGAAAAGAGCTCCCGCGTGGTCGAAGTCCTCATTTCTTCCGTGAAGGCTACGGAGCTCATGTTCGGCAAAATCATAGGCATAGCCCTTGTCGCCCTCACCCAGTTCTTCCTCTGGATTGTCCTTACCGTCGTCCTCGTGGTCGCCGCCGGAGCCGTGTTCGGATTCAGCGACATGGCTTCCTCCGCCCAGATGGCCGGAATGGCCCAGACAGGAATGGAAGGGATGGATATGGCTGCTGTCGCCCAGGGAGGAGAGCTCGGCGTCATCCTGGCCACCCTTGCCAACCTCCCCTGGCTGAAGCTCATAGTCTGCTTCGTGATTTATTTCATCCTCGGCTACCTGCTCTACGCATCAATGTATGCGGCTATCGGCTCCGCCGTCGAGAACGAGGCTGACACCCAGCAGCTCCAGCTCCCCGTCACCATTCCCCTCATGATAGCCTTCTTCATCGTCTTCTTCGCTTTCAGGAATCCCGACAGCGCCGTTGTCTGGTGGGGGTCCATGATACCTTTCACGTCTCCCATCGTGATGATCGCGAGGATTCCCTACGGCGTGCCCGTCTGGGAGATAATCCTTTCCGTGGCCCTTCTTGTCGTCACCTTCATCGTCCTCGCCTGGGCGTCCGCGAAGATTTACAAGGCCGGGATTCTGATGTTCGGCAAGAAATCCTCCTGGTCCGACCTTTTCAAATGGCTAAAACAAAACTAATTGCATGAAAATCAAGTTTTTGACGGTCCTGTCCCTCCTTGCCCTCTGCCTTGCGGCCCCGGCCCAGGAGCACGAGTTTACCTGGCGCAGGGTCACCATGGACAATTCCCGCACAGGGTGCAAGCCCGCCACGGCGGACAACGTCCCGGAGGCGATCGGCAAGATGCAGGGCGGCAGGTATTTCGCCCCGAGCGGAAGGACCTTCGAAGGGGGAGCTACCTCGAGGGTCGCCGCCATAGTGCTGGACGCCCAGACCCGGATGGCTCCGCTCAAGGAAGTGATAGCCCGCAGCTCGGCCGTGATGGAGGTGTCCTACCCCGAATCCGCCCTTTCCAACTGGTTCGTGGACGAGCTTATGAGGGCGGTCGCCGACAGTACCGGCAAAAAGGTTGATATCGGAATCGCCAATTTCGGCGGCATCCGCTGCGCCATGCCGGAGGGGGATGTCATCAAGGACGATATCATGTCCATGTTCCCTTTCAAGAACAACCTCTGCTACGTGGCCCTGAAAGGCTCCGACGTGAGATATATCCTCGAGGACATGGCCGCCACGAGGTTCCAGGTGCTGGGCGGAGTTAAGGTCGTTGCCAAAGACGGAAAGCTGGTCTCCGTGGAAGTCGGGGGCAAACCCCTGGATGATAAAAAGATATACGGCGTAGCCACCATCAGTTTCCTTCTGAACGGGGGAGACGGGATCAGCGTGGCGCGCAACGCCGTCGAACTTCAGGTCCTTGACGGATACATCATTGACACCATGCTGCCATTTGTCCGCAGCTATGGAAAGGAAGGCAAACCCATTGAATACAAGACCGACGGGAGGGTGACGCTGCTATGAAAAGAATTCTTTCAATCATTGTCGCGGCCGTGCTCGCCGTCGCCATTTTCACAGGAATCAGGGCGGTCGTCCGCCATTTCGACAGGCCGCAGCTCACCATCATCCATGTCAACGACACCCACAGCCATGTTGAGCCGGTCCGCGGCGGCCAGTACAACGGTCTCGGCGGGGCAATCGATAGGTCTGCCTTCATTGACAGCGTCAGGACGGCCGACGGCAAAGACAACGTCCTACTTCTTCACGCGGGCGATTTCAGCCAGGGCACGACCTATTTTACAGAGCTCCGCGGCGAGATGGAGATAAAACTCATCAATGCCATGGGATACGACTGCGTAGCCCTCGGCAACCATGAGTTTGACAACGGCGTTGAGGACCTTGCAGAGCGTCTTTCCCAGCTCAACTGCCCTGTCGTCTGCGCCAACTACGATTTCTCCCCCTTCGAGCTCGGCAAGTATGTAAAGCCCTATGCCATAGTGAACAAGGCGGGGAAAAAGATAGGCATCATAGGCCTTCTCACCGACATTGGCCGTGTGGTGGAACGCACCATAGCCGACCGTATCCCCAGGCTGGACCCCGTTGCCGTGACCAACAAGTGGGCCAGGGTCCTGAAGGAGCAGGAGGGCTGCGACCTGGTCATCGCCCTCACCCACATAGGCTGGGTGACTTCCGACGGCCTTTCCGACCCCGAACTCGTAGCCTCCACCAGGGGCCTCGACCTTGTGGTCGGAGGACATTCCCACACCTTCCTCGAGAAGATGGAATACGGGGTGGACCTTGACGGCCGCCGCGTCCCCATAGTCACCGACGGCTGCTGGGGCGTGGGCACGGGAATCCTCAAAATGAAGAAATAGCTTCCTTCTCGGTTTAAAGGATAACAACGGAAGGTTAAAGCCGGCTCGCCTTTTTCAGCGGCGTTGGAACTTTAACCTTCCGTTATTCGTCAAGATATCCGGCAACTGTTACTGGTCTATCTTGAAAGAGTCCTTCAGGGCCGTGGTCTTGTTGAAGACGGGGTTTTCGGGGGTGCTGTCAGGGTCCTTCACGAAGTAGCCGGTCCTTTCGAACTGGACTGCGATGCCGGAGTTGTCGTCGAGCAGGGCGGGTTCGGCCCAGCCGTCCACCACCCTGAGGGAATCCGGGTTGAGGAAGTCCTTGTAGTCCTTGTCCTCCGGGATGTCGTTCATGTTCTCCTTCAGGAAAAGCTTGTCGTAGAGCCTCAGTTCCAGCTTTTTGGCATAGTCCGCCGCCACCCAGTGGATGGTGCCTTTCACCTTGCGGTACTCTCCGGCTCCGGGCATCGAAGCGGGATCGTAGGTGCATTTGAGCTCCACCACCTTGCCGCTCTCGTCCTTGATGACTTCGTTGCATTTGATTATGCAGGTGTATTTGAGGCGTACTTCCCCGTCCGGCTTGAGCCTGAAGTATTTGTGGGGAGGTTCTTCCATGAAGTCGGCCCTGTCTATGAGAAGGTCTCCGGTGAAGGGAACCTTGCGGGAGGCTCCTTCCGGGTCGGCGGGGTTGAGGGGGCAGTCGAACCACTCGACGCGGCCTTTCTCCCAGTTGGTGACAGTCACTTTAATCGGGTCTTCGCTGACGGCCATGTACCTGTTGGACCGCTCGTTGAGGTCCTGGCGGACACACCATTCCAGGAGCTGGAGGTCCATCATCTGCTCATGCTTGGACACGCCGATTCTGTCGCAGAACATCTTCAGCGCCTCGGCCGTGTAGCCTCTTCTCCTCACTCCGCAGAGGGTCGGCATGCGGGGGTCGTCCCAGCCTGAGACGAAGCCTTTCTGCACGAGTTCCAGGAGCTTGCGCTTGCTCATAAGGGTGTAGGTGAGATTCAGGCGGGCAAATTCATACTGATGGGAAGGGAAGATGCCGAGGGTCTCGATGAACCAGTCATACAGGGGCCTGTGCACGTCGAATTCGAGGGTGCAGATGGAGTGGGTGATATGTTCGATGGAGTCGCACTGGCCGTGGGTGAAGTCGTACATGGGGTAGATGCACCATTTGTCGCCCGTGCGGTGATGGGAGGCGTGCTTGATTCTGTAGAGGATGGGGTCGCGGAAGAACATGTTGGGATGGCTCATGTCGATTTTCGCGCGGAGGACCTTGGCCCCGTCGGGGTATTTCCCGTCCTTCATTTCGCGGAAAAGGCGGAGGTTTTCTTCCACGCTGCGGTTCCTCCAGGGACTCTCGGTGCCCGGTGTCTCAACGGTGCCCCTCCCCTTGCTGATTTCTTCCTGGCTCTGGTCGTCCACATAGGCCAGACCCCTCTCTATCAATTCTTCGGCCCAGGCGTAGAGCTGGTCGAAGTAGTCGGAGGCATACAGCTCCTTGTCCCACTGGAAACCAAGCCATTTGATGTCTTCCTTGATGGCATCGACATATTCGGTGTCCTCCTTGGTGGGATTGGTGTCGTCGTAGCGGAGGTTCGTCTTGCCGCCGTACTTCTGGGCAAGGCCGAAATTGAGGCAGATGCTCTTGGCATGGCCGAGGTGGAGGTAGCCGTTGGGCTCCGGGGGGAAGCGGGTCATGATGCTGTCCATTTTTCCGGACGCGAGGTCCGCTTCGATGATTTCTTCGAGGAAATTCCTGCTTCGCGGCTCCTGCGCCGTCTTGTTCTCGAGTTCTGCCATAATGTATTCTTGTATTCTAACGGGTGCAAAAATAGCAAATCTTCCCAAGATTATGTATTTTTATGCCCAAAATAGGATTTATATGGTTAAGTCGATGACAGGATACGGCAAGGCGGAGGCCCTGCTTGAAGGAGGAAAACTTACGGTGGAAATCCGCACCCTTAACGGTAAAAACGCCGATGTGAGCATCAAGACCCAGCTTTTCCCCAAAGATAAGGAACTGCTCGTGCGTCAGAAAATCGCTTCCGCCCTGCAGAGGGGAACGATAGATGTCCATGCGACCTGGGAGGCGTCTTCCTCCGAAGGAGCCAAGGCCTTAAACGCTTCTCTCGTAAAGGATTACTATTCCCGTATCGTGGAGATAAGGGACTCCCTTCCCGGCTTTTCGGCGGGGAACCGTTCCCTTTCCGGAGAGGACAGCATCAACAATGAGATTCTCGCGGCGGTTCTGAGGTTCCCGGACGTGCTGGATTCTTCCAGGAAGGATGTGGTGGGGGAGGATAACTGGCCTCTGGTGGAGGATGCCGTTGACAGGGCCCTCGCCGCCGTGGAAGAGTACAGGAAAAAGGAAGGTGAGGCTCTTTTCAAGGACGTCACGACCCGGGTCGGGAACATCCTCGCGATGGAAGACGAGGTGGAGGCCCTGGCCCCGGAGAGGCTCCGCGCAGTCAGGGAGAGGATTCTCAAGGGACTGGAAGAGCTGGCCCAGAAATATGATTCCGGCAGGCTGGAGGAGGAGATGGTGTACTATCTTGAAAAGCTGGATATCAACGAGGAGAACGTCAGGCTCCGCCAGCACTGCAAGTATTTCATGGACACTATAGAAGGTGATCCGGCTCCCGGACGGAAGCTGGGCTTCATCATCCAGGAGATGGGCCGCGAAATCAACACGACCGGTTCCAAGGCAAATGACGCCGCCATCCAGAAGATTGTAGTGAGGATGAAGGACGAGCTGGAGAAAATTCGGGAGCAGTGCATGAATATCCTTTAGTAAATTTTTGTATATTCGCAGGTTGTATAGACGGTTGCCATGTCACTTGCTAAATGGGTAACGAAGTTGAGGGAGGCTAAGCCCGGGATGAGGATGAAACTTGTTTTCAGCCTCAGTTCCATTGCTGTCACCCTCCTTGTTTCCAGCATCATTTCCGTCATGGAATTTACCCGCATGAGCGACTACGTGTCGGGGCTTTTTGCCGGCAACATCAAGAGTATCAATGCGGCGCGTAAGCTTGCGGAGGTGGCCAACGCCTACAACCTCGATATCCTTGCCGTGGTGGGTGACGAGAGCACCAGCGCCGTCCCCGACTTCAACCAGGAGGAATTCCTCTCCCGGTGCGACTCCCTGAGGACGGCCCTCAGGTCCACCAGGAGCATGCCCCTGGCCGATTCCGTGGTGTATTCCTACCAGGCCTACATGCTCACCTCCTTCGAGCTCGAGAACGTCCTCATTTCCGATTTCATCAACTCAAGGGCCTGGTATTTCGAGAGGCTGCAGCCGAAGTACAACCGCCTCCGCGGAGACATCGACAACCTCAGCACCGCCCTTTACAACGAACTGGGCCGCAACTCGGCCACTTTCGACCGGGGCTTCTACAGGAGCATCATTCCCGGCATCGTCGCCGTCGCCGTCGGACTGTTGTTGATCGTGCTGCTGCTGGCCTATCTCCTGTCGTATTACGTCAACCCGGTTTACAAGATGCTGCAAGGGCTCAAGGAGTACCGTTCCACCAACAGGAAATACACCTACGAATTCGACGGTGACGACCAGCTGGTGGAGCTCAACGATGGCATCACGGAGCTTACGGGAGAAAACCAGCAGCTCCTTCGCCGGGTCAGCGACATGAGAAAGAAGATGGCTGAAAGGGAAGAAAGCCATGAATCTTAAGGTGATATCGCGCAACGTGGGCACGGCGCTCCTTGTCAGCGCCCTGTTCATGTTTTTCTCGATTCTCGTTTCCGTGGCAAACGGGAACGACAGCGCCCTCGCCGCCCTTATAATCAGCTTCACCATAACCTTCGTCGTGGGCATTTTCCCCTTCATTTTCGTGCGGAGGACCAAGGCTATTACCATGAGGGACGGCTACCTCATCATCTTCCTTTCGTGGCTGCTCTCGTTCATTTTCGGGATGCTGCCCTATGCCTTGTGGGGAGGCCCGTTCAGCGTCATAGACGCTTGGTTTGAAAGCGTTTCCGGCTATACGACCACCGGAGCCACCATCCTTTCCAATGTTGAAAACCTCCCGGACAGCCTCCTTTTCTGGCGGGCCTCCACCCATTTCATCGGAGGTCTCGGAGTCGTGGTGTTCCTCCTCCTCATCATTCCTAACGCTGCCCCCGTGAGGCTGAGGCTGACCAACATGGAGCTGTCGTCCCTGTCGCGTTCCGGTTACAGGTCGAGGACCAACAAGACCATAGTCATCTTTTCGTCCGTGTACCTCGGTCTCGTGGTCACTTCGTTCCTCTGCTACAAGCTCGCCGGAATGTCCTGGCTGGATGCGATTTGCCATGCGTTCAGCGTGTCCGCCAACGGCGGTTTCAGCACGAGGAACCTCAGCATCGCCTCTTTCAATTCCCTTCCCGTCACGCTGATATCGATGGTCTTCATGTTCTTGTCGTCGCTGCATTACGGAATGCTGTTTTTCTGCGTGGTGACCCGTTCCCTGAAGCCCCTTAACAACCCGGTTCTCAAGCTCTACGTGAGTTATCTCACCGTTTTCTCGGTCATCGCGGCCATCGTCCTCAAAAACGGGAACTTCGCCTCTTCCTGGGGACAGGCCATCCTGGACGGCTCCTTCCAGATGCTCAGTTACGCTTCCACCACGGGATTCGCGACGGCGGACAACAGCCAGTGGCCCTATTTCCTGTCGCTCCTCATCATGTTCGCGGGCACCATCTGCGGAATGGCGGGTTCCACGACCGGAGGTCTCAAGAGCGACCGTCTGCTTCTTCTTTTCAAGCTCCTGATAGCCAACATCAAAGAATCTATCCATCCGAATTCGGTCCATGAGGTGCGTTTCGGCGGCACCGTGGTCTCCAGGGACAACATCTTCCCCCATGTCATGTATATCGCCCTGTTCTTCGTGATTTGGATTATCAGCGCCATCCTGTCCATGATCGTGGGAGGAGGCATGGAAGTGTCCCTCATGGCGACGCTATCGTCCCTCGGCAACGTGGGGCCTTCGGTGGGAGTGGTGGGTACCTTCGGCAATTACGGTTTGCTCCCGGCCTTCTCGAAGTTTATTTACACCATCGATATGTTCCTCGGCAGGGTCGAGATGTATCCTTTCCTCGCCGTCGTTTACATGATTTTCAATCCTGCGAGAAAGTTCTGACAGGGGAGGGGGAGACATGGACAGGGCCGGATTTCTATACGAAAAATTTTCTGAAAGTCTCCTGTACGAGGCGACCTCCTGCCAGGATTCGCTTTTCCGCGACATAGCTTCCTTCATCACCGGAGATGACGGAGACATTCTCGTCGTGAACGGCTACGCGGGAACGGGCAAAACCACCGCGATGGCCGCTGTCGTCGCCGTCATGAAGAGCCTCAGGGTGCCCGTCGTGCTGCTCGCCCCCACCGGGCGCTCGGCCAAGGTGCTCTCTTCCTACACTTCCTGTCCCGCCAGCACGATTCACAAACATATCTACAGGCAGAAAAATGTCGGCGGAAGCGCTTTCGGGGAGTTCTCCCTTTCTCCCAACAAGGCGAAGGACACCCTTTTCATCGTGGACGAAGTCTCCCTCATCGGCATAGATTCGCAGGAGAAGAACACGGCTTTCTTCGGCAGCGGCAACCTTTTGGAGGACCTTGTGACCTTTGTCCGTAACGGCCTTGGCTGCAGGCTTATAATGGTGGGGGATGCGGCCCAGCTCCCTCCTGTCGGCCTCGATGAAAGCCCGGCCCTGTCGCCCGATTTCATGGAAGGGTTCGGTGGAGTGTCCTATTCCACCCTCACCACGGTGGCGCGTCAGGAGAAGGAGTCCGGGATTCTTAAAAACGCGACCGCCCTCCGCGGGATGATTTCCTCCGGGGACTATGGCCCCTTCCAGGTCCGTTTCGACCTTGGCAGGTTTGACGACATCGAGAGGGTCGGCGGTGCGGAATTGCTTGATACCCTGTCGGATGCCTATTCAGCCTACGGGGAGGACGAGGTGGTGGTACTCACCCGCTCCAACCGGAGGGCTAACCGCTACAACGCCGGCATCCGTTCCATGGTGCAGTATAAGGAGGAACAGCTGGTCAGGGGGGACAAGCTTATGATAGTGAAGAATTGCTACCAGTTCGTGTCGGACATCGAGGGAATGGACTACATTGCCAATGGGGATATAGCCAAACTTCTGAAGATTAACGAGTTCGAAGAAAGGTACGGGCTCCATTTCGCCACGGCCCGTCTCTCTTTCCCCGACTACGGCGGCCAGGAACTCACCGCCAAGGTCTGCCTCGACACCCTCACGTCCGAGTCCGCCGCCCTGACTTATGAGCAGCAGAATGCCTTGTATCAGGGAGTCCTGGAGGATTATTCCCACCTCTCCACGAAGAAAAAGAGGTATGACGCCGTGAAGGAGGACCCTTTCTACAACGCCCTCCAGCTGAAGTATGCCGAGGCCATCACCTGCCACAAGTCGCAGGGAGGCCAATGGCAGTGCGTGTTCATAGACAATCCGTTCTGGCAGGA
>CAMOVV010000018.1 GCA_946627685.1 uncultured Bacteroidales bacterium | reverse complement strand
AGCTTCAGGCTGGTGAGGGAATCCGGCACCTGCATGGGAACATCCTCCTTGACGATGCCTGCGGGCCCTCCTTCGTAGGTTTTGTCCACCTCCACGGTGGGATTCAGATTCTGGCCCCTGAGGCCTGCCCCGGCGGCGAGGGCCGCGAGGACGAGGGCTGCTTTAAGTATTGTGTTTCGTTTCATTCCGCGGAAAGTTTCTCGAGTTTTTCAAGTCTCATGTTCACGTTGTCAAGGACGTCGTCTTCCATGCCGGAAGGGCTGTACCCGCTCTTGACGCTCTCGAATGTGGCCCTGGCCTGCCTGATGTTGTCCTTTTCCATGAAGGAGTCGCCCAGCGTTATGAAGGCCTTGGCAAGCCAGTAGGACTGGCCCGGGGCGGCCTCCGCGAACTTGTACACCTTGGACTCGACCTCGTCGAAAAGGCCCTGGTCGTAGGTGTCCTGGATAATCATGTAGGCGGCCTCGGCGCCCTCGTCGGTGGAAGGAGAGGCGCTGAGGGAGCGGAGAATCTCGAAGGCCCTGTCACGCTCGCTGGTGGCGAGGAAAGACTTGGCCTTCACATACTCGGCAAGACGGGTCTCGGCGGGGGTGGAGGCTTTGTCCGAAATCACCCTGTCGGCGCAGGAGACGGCCTTTGTATATTCCTTGGCCCCGAAGGCGGAACGCATCATGCCGACGGCCGCGGCATGGCGGTTTCCGGCAATTTTGGCCGTGGAAAGCAGGTCTTCATAGCCTTTGAAGGCATCTGCGTATTTTTCCATCCCGTAGGAAAGGGCGGCGTAATTGAGGGAAGCCATTTCCCTGAACGAGGCTCCTTCCCCGGATTCCATCACCTTCGCATACCAGTCGCAGGCCTGTTCCTTTTTGCCGAGAGCCTTGTAGCACTCGGCCATATAGAACCATGCCTGAGGCACATCGGCTCCCTTCGGGTACCTGGAAAGATAGCTCCCGATTGAAGTCAGGGCCTTCGCATGGTTCCCGGAAAGGTACATCTGCTCGGCGGCGTTGAACCACATGGCTTCTTTCTCGTCATCGGTCTTGCCTGCCGTGGCTCCTACCTTGTCGGCATATTCCAGATATTCGTCCGTCTGCCCCTTGGTCTGATAGATGGACTCTATGGCCATAAGGGCATCGTTATAGTATTCAGTCTTAGGCATTTTCTCCACGACCTGCTTATACAGGCCGAGAGCCTCGTCATAGCGCCTGCCGTTCCTCGCAATCATGCCGAGCTCGATGAGGGCCCGGGCCGCGTAGGACTCGTCCGGCGCGTTGTCTTTCAGCTTGTTGAAGCACTCGACGGCCTTCTTCTCGTCCTTCAGGGAAACATAGGAGCGGCCGAGCTCATAGATGGCGTCACCCCAGTAGGGAGCCCCGCTTCCCAGAGCCTCAGCCTTCGAAAGGACCTCCGCCTTCTTTTTGTTGTCTCCGAGAAGGCCCCAGGCGATGCCGGTCCTGTAATAGGGATAGACGTCGGAGTCCGTGCCCCACTTGTCGGCCGCGGTCTGGTAGAGGGAAATGGCGCTCTTGTAATCCCTGCGGATAAAATCGCAGTCGGCGCGGCGCAGGGCGGCATCGTAGGCAAACATGGGGGAACGGGAGGAGAGGTAGTTGTCGAACCACTTGGAGGCCGAGTCATAGTCTTCCTTCTTGAAATAGCTGTAGGCCAGGTTGTAAGGCAGGAGTTTTCCTTCGGCGTGCCTGTCAAGGGCGGAGAGGTTGAAAAGGTCGGTGAAGGTCTCCACCGCATTGTCGTATTTCTCGTCCCAGTAGTAGGAGTTGCCCAGCCAGTAGCGCGCGAGCTGGTTGAAGGGGTCGAACTTGTCGGAGTAGAAGGCGGCAGCCCTGAGGCAGGGAACCGCATCCCTCCAGGAGCCGTTGCCGATGAGCTGGTTCGCACGGAGATAATTGGCTTTCATGTAGTTGCTCCTCTGCTCGGCATCCAGCTCGTCTATATTGTCATAGGCCGCCACAGCCCCGGCGTAGTCGTGGTTGTAAAGACAGGCGAGGGCCTGGTAGGAATAAATCCTGTCTCCCTTTTTCTTGTTGGAATATCTCGCGATGTATTCGTCGAACGCGGAAGCGTCGTGGTTGAGGTCGAAGGCCAGCTTGGCGTAGTTGAAGAAGGCGTCTTCCTTTATGTCGGGGTCGTAATCTCCGGAGGCCGCGGCCTTGAAGGAGTCCATGGCAGCCACCTTGTTTTTGGTCTGGATGTAGGAATAGCCGAGATGGTAATTGGCTATCTGGCCGAGGGAATCGGTGCGGGAACCCATCCTGGAATAGTTCTCGACGGCCCCCTTGTAGTCTCCGGTGGCGTAGAGGACGCTTCCCGCGTAGAAATAGTCGGACCTCGTGGCGGCGGAACCGCTGACCGCGTCCTTGTCAAAATACGCCCTCGCCGCCTCGTTGTCGCCCAGCACAAGGTAGGACTCCGAAATGATTCTTGCAAGGTGGGGCTTCCTTTCGGCCGGCACCTTGTCGTAAAGGGCGGGGCCGTAGGCAGTCACGTATTTGTAGTCCTTGTCCATGAAACGGCACTCGAGGATATAGTATTCGGACATTTCCTCGAAACGGGGGTCCTTCGCGCTCTGGAGGAACCACTCCTCGGCCGAGGCGAAATCCTTGCGGGAATAATCGATGTAGCCCAGCCCGTAGCGGGAAGGGGCGGTAAAATCGCTGAAAGGCATCTGGAGCACCCTCCTGAAGCCTTCCTCGGCCTCATCCATCCTGTCCAGGGCAAATTCTGAATAGGCCCTGCGGAAAAGGAAGGCGGCCTCGTCCCCGGCAGGCACCGTCTCCTCGGGAACGGCGGCGAACTCTTTCGCCGCGCCCTCGTAGTCCTCCTGCTGGAAGAGATTGAGGCCGTGGCGGTAACGGATTCTGGGGAGGACGGCGGAGGCGGGATATTCGGAGGCATAGGCGTCCATCAGGGAGAGATATCCCTCCGACTGCATGGTCACGGCGCAAAGAACGCTCCAGCCCTTGGCGAGGACATCCCCTCCGCTGCGAAGGTCGATCTGGTCGAAAATCGAGCGGGCCCTTTCATACATCCCGTTCTCATAGAGGTTTACAGCCTGTGCGAAGTCTTTCTTCCCATCATCCGCGAAGGCCGCCGGAGAGGCCGTGCAGAGCAGGAGCGAGGCTGTCAGAAACAAGGTTTTTATATTCATAAAAAATAAAAATTTCCAACATTTTACAGAATTTACAAATTTAATGAAATTTTACCTATTTTTGCATAATCAGCGGGCTAAATTTTAAGGTAAACAGCCATGGAACTAATATCCTTCAAAGACGCAGACATAATGAACGGCGAGAGCGTCGTCCTCTACTCCGTGGACATAGACATCCACCCCGGCGATTTCGTGTATATCGTAGGAAAGGTGGGTACAGGCAAGACCTCCATCATCAAGACGATGATTGCTGAAAACCGCCTGGAAAAGGGAGAGGCCTCCGTCTGCGGATTCGACCTAAGGACGCTCAGGCCCAAGGATATACCCTTCCTTCGCAGGAAGCTGGGAGTGGTGTTCCAGGATTTCCAGCTGCTCATGGACCGCACCGTGAGCGACAACCTCGAATTCGTCCTCAAGGCCACCGGATGGAAAGACAAAGACGCCATCGACACGCGCATCCACGAAGTCCTCGAAGACGTGGGGATGGGCACCAAGGCCCACAAGATGCCCCATCAGCTCTCCGGAGGCGAACAGCAGAGGATAGCCATCGCGAGGGCCCTTCTCAACCGCCCCCAGGTCATCATCGCCGACGAGCCCACGGGAAACCTCGACGGAGAAACCGCCGAAGGCATCATGAAACTGCTGATGTCCATCAACAAGGAGAACGGCACGGCCATCGTGATGGTAACCCACAACAGGAACATTTTCGAAAGATACCGCGGGAGAATCTTCGTTTGCAAGGACGAGACCTGCGAGGAGAAAAAAGACGACGAAGTCATCGACCTCGCCATCACGATATGACGCGAAAAGACAGATTTGAGGGCATCCTCGGCTGGTTCCGGGAGAATATGCCCCTGGCCGGGACCGAGCTCCGGTACGAGAGTCCCTTCGGCCTCCTCGTGGCCGTCATCCTCTCCGCCCAGTGTACGGACAAAAGGGTGAATATGGTCACTCCGGCCCTTCTGGACCGCTTCCCCACCCCTGAAGCCCTGGCTTCTGCCTCCTTCGAGGAAGTCTTCCCCTACGTCAAGTCCGTCTCCTACCCCAACAGCAAGACCCGTCACCTTATCGACATGGCTTCGAAACTTGTCAGCGACTTCGGCTCCGAAGTCCCCTCCGACATAGACGCGCTGATGACCCTCCCGGGAGTGGGAAGAAAGACCGCAAACGTCATAGCCTCAATCGTCTATGACCAGCCTGTCATAGCCGTTGACACCCACGTTTTCCGCGTCTCCCACAGAATCGGCCTCTCGGACGGGAAGACTCCCGAGGCCGTGGAACGCGACCTGGAGCGGCACATTCCCGAAGAAGACCGCGCCCGCTCCCACCACTGGCTTATTCTACACGGCCGATACACCTGCACCGCCCGCGCACCCAAATGCAAAAGTTGCGGACTCGCACCCTGGTGCAGGGAAGTCAAATCGCTATCTTGATACGAACAGCAGGGTCTGAAGGGGCTCGAGGGCAACGGGGATGGCATGGCCGTCGCGAAGGCAGCAAGAGCGATGAAAATAGAGGGCAAACGCCTCATAATAAATAAGTTTTCTCAATATCGAAAAAGCTGTACTCTTTTCGAGGACAGGCCTGCCTGGTTAACGTTTTCCACGCAGACCAGGGCTTTTCTGCCTGCCGGAGCCGGCAGCCGGACCTTCATTTCCTGGGGAACGACCGGTACCGTATTGTCCCCGTTCCTCATAAACGACTGATACTCCCCTGTCTCGGGGACACGGGCAAGGAGTTCTCCGTCCAGATAGACATTGAAACAGGAAATGCCGGAATCCGGATCCGCATCGCAGCGCCAGGAAATGGTGAGGGAATCCCGCTCTGCTGCAACATCCACTCTGCACGGAGCCGGAGGCGCCGTCCTGTCCAGGACGTCGTTGGTAATGGCATACTCCCTCCACGCCTTCGCAGAAGATTCATCAGGGAAACGGCAGCAAGCCGACTTGTCGCCGAAATACCCCTTCTCCGGGAATATCCTGAATGTCAAGGTGTCACCAAGCCAGGTACGGGAAGGATCCGCCTCCCGCATCCGTCCGCGGGAAGCCAGGCGCTCCCGGATGGCACTCTCGAAAAACGGGAGCATAATATGACGGAGCCTGGTGTAATTGTGGGTCTCCCCTTTGTTCTCGACGATGGAGACGGGGGCGCCGATTGCCCGTAATTTGTCGAAGGCCTCCCTGGCCGTCTCCCTGCACCCGGGAAACTCCTGGCTGTCTCCGTAACGGAGCAGGACAGGAATCCGTTTGTTTTCCTGGGAATAATCCCATTGGGGCTGGAATGCGGCTGAGTAGCAGACTGCGGCCAGGATCCGTTCAGGATACTCATGCAGCATCGCCAGGGTCCAGTGTCCGCCGCCGGAATGCCCCCAAATCAGCCAAGGTGCGGATGTCAGCTCAGGCCTTCCCGTGGCTCCGGCAGCTTTGGAAAGCACTCTCATCAAGGCCGCGGCGCTGCCGCTTTCCGGGTGGGTCCACACCCCGCAATCCCCATGAAGGGCCGTCTCCAGGACCGCGAGGTTCCATTTCCTGGCAAAGGAACGGTACTGAAGGTCGTACGGTTTGGTTATCCCGAATCTCTCCATCCCGCACCCATGCTGAAGCACCATCACTCCTCGCAGGGGTTTCCGTCCGCCAGGAATCCAGAGACCGTATTCCGCAAAATCAGCAAAGGAACATTCGTCGCCGGAAATGACGTACCGGAGAACGGTATCCTTCTGATGGACAGCCCCGGACAGGGAGCCTGCCACCAAAAGGACCGCAAGGGCCGATATCAGTATCCGTCTCATCCTGCAACAAAAAAGTTAATAGTATCAACAGATATGTTATCTATCCGACGAACTGCTTTCTGAGAGCTTCTATCTTGGCTTCGGCATTGTCTCCTACGGCTCCGAAATAGAACTTTATCTTCGGCTCGGTGCCTGAAGGCCTGACGGACACGACGTCGCCCTCGCTGCTGAAGAACTGGAGCACGTTGGACTTGGGAAGTCCGGTCTTTTCCGGCTCGAGATAGTCCACCACCTTCACCACAGGGGTGCCGGCGAGGGCCTTGGGAGGATTCTGCCTCATGTCGGCCATTATCTTCTGGATTTCCTCCGAGCCGGTCTTGCCCTTGCGGACAAGGGACACGAGGCCCTCGCGGTGGTAGCCGTATTCCTTGTAAATCTCCTGCATCAGCTGATAGAGGGTGAGTCCCCTGTCGGCCGCCCAGGCCGCGCACTCGGCGATGAAGCAGCAGGAAATCGGGGCGTCCTTGTCCCTGACATACTCGCCCACGTTGAAGCCGTAGCTCTCCTCTCCTCCGCAGATGAACTCTCCCTTGCCCTCGTTCCTTCTCACCACGTCGGCGATGAACTTGAAGCCCGTGAGGACGTCATAGCACCTGATGCCGAAACTGGCGGCAATCTTGGAGATAAGGCTCGAGGTCACGATGGTCTTCACCACATATTTTGTAGAATCGAGCCTGCCGAGTTCCTTCCAGCGGGTGAGGATGTAATATGTGAGCATGGAAGCGGTCTGGTTGCCGTTGAAAAGGACGATTTTCCCGTCATTGTCACGCACGGCGATTCCCACCCTGTCGGCATCGGGGTCAGTGGCCATCACGAGGTCGGCCCCTTCCCTTTCCGCGACGGCTATGGCCATCTCGAGGGCTCCGTGCTCCTCGGGGTTCGGGGAAGCCACGGTGGGGAAATTCCCGTCGCTGACATCCTGCTCGGGAACATGGATTATGTTCTTGAATCCCAGGCGGTCAAGGCACTCGGGGACGATGCGGACGCCGCAGCCGTGGAGGGGGGTATAGACTATCTTGAGGTCGCTGTGGCGGGCCCTGGACTCGGGGGAAAGAAGAAGGCCGAGAACGTCATTCATATAGGCCTCGTCCATTTCGTGGCCCATCATCTCGATTTTTCCGGCCCCCTCGCCGGGAGTAAACTTCACGAGGGAAGGGTCGGTGATTTTCGCGACCTCGGCCACTATGTCCTTGTCAACCGGGGAGGTAATCTGCGCTCCGTCGGACCAGAACACCTTGTAGCCGTTGTACTCCTTGGGATTGTGGGAAGCCGTCACCATCACTCCGGCAGTGGCTTTCTTGGCCCTCACCGCGTAGCTCATAAGAGGCACGGGATGGATGCAGTCATAGAGATACACATGGATACCGTTGGCCGAAAGCACGTTGGCAGCTATCCGGGCAAATTCGTGGCTATGGTTGCGGCTGTCGAAGGATATTGCAACGCTGAGGTCTCCTTTGACATTGTCTTTCATATAGTTGGCAAGGCCCTGGGTGGCCATCCCCACGGTGTAGCGGTTCATCCTGTTGGTACCCGCCCCCATAAGGCCCCTGAGGCCTCCGGTGCCGAATTCAAGATTCTTGTAGAAAGCGTCCTCGAGGGCGGCAGGGTCCGAGTCCATAAGCCTCCTTACCTCTTTTTTCGTTTCCTCGTCAAAGTCTCCGTCAAGCCATTTCCGAGCGGCTTCAATATAGTCTTGTGTCATGAAATTATGTTTTAAAGGTCTGTTTTGAAATGTCCTCAAATTTACGGTTTTTCCGTTTCAAATACAAGACGGAAGCTCAAAAAAAAAAACCGGCCCGCATTCTCTGCGGACCGGAATCATTCAAGCCGGAAGGAGGACTAGTAGGCCAAGGGATTGCCTTCGTTAGAACTATACAGCGTCGCCGAGGAAAGTTCATAGACCTTTCCCGGTTTGAAATTAAATTCAGGCAAGGTATAAACATGGTCAACGTCGCCGGCGGTCATGACATTGACAACCAGCTGGTGAGCTCCCCAGTCGTAAAAATTGAACCACACGGCGTACACATCCTCCTCCAGGGTACAATTCGTCAGTTTGGCGTCCAAAGAGTAATAATAACCGAAGGAGACACTATTGGCGGAAGCTCCCAACTGAAACGGCAGTGTATACATCCGAATGCCCATCTTGATGTCTGAAGTACTGTTAAGTTTGATCGTCGCCACTTCGCTCTGGGTCCCTTCGAGGAGCTTCAATCCTTTGGGGAACCTCAAAATGACCACGCAAGGACTGAATTTAGTGACAGGGTCGATGGTTCCATCTGCTCTGATATAGGTCCCTGCTGAGACTGCGCAGTAGTCAGGAAGGGAAGCCAGGGTCCCGTCAAAATTCCCAAAATCTACCTTAGGTTGACCGTCAGAGAGTATATCAGAATACGGATAGGTTATACGCAATGCCGTATATCCGGACTCGACTGCGGTGGCGATATTGCTGGCATTGCAATGGAACACGGCGGAACCGTCGGAATTGACTTCCGTACATACGAATTTTTCATTCTGGTATTCGTCCAGATCTTTATGGCTATACACAAATGACAGGGCGTCGCCGACCTTCCAGGCCTGCTTGAAACCATAGCCGTCGGCAGTAAGCACCGTTTTGGTACCGTCGGCGGGAGCCCCGAGGGTAATCGTCATGGGAGAGGGCTGAAGTCCAGCCGGAGTCTCATTCTTGGTGCAGGAGGCCAGGGCCGCAAGTCCTGCAATGGCAAAAATCAAAGTCTTTTTCATGATTCACTCCTCCTTGTTTTATAAAACTTCACCGGGTAAATCGCCAGGCTTAGGCAAGCCGAATTCGCTTTGCGCAACGATTGACTCGGGACACACCTCGAGACTCTCGCACTGCGGTGCGAGATAAAATTCTTTTTTTTTCATGATAATATAGAGTTGTAATTGATTGATATATAACAGATTACTCGCCCCCCCCCCAGAACCGGGAGCGGCCTTCGGGACGCTATGGACGCTCGCAGCAACCATCCTCAAAGACTTTTTTCAGTTTGCAATTTAACTTTTTTTATCCTAAAACAAAAAAATTATCCTATATTTGCCATCCGAAAAAACCGGGACCTTAGCTCAGTCGGTTTAGAGCGCTTGCTTCACACGCAAGAGGTCGGCAGTTCGAATCTGCCAGGTCCCACCAAATACCAACGAGTTGAAATTCAGCGAGTTGAGAGAAGTTATCCAGCCTTGTTTCCACACGAAATGAGGCTGTTTTCTTTGTTTCCGCCGCCGCTGTGGGATGGGCCATGGCGAAACCTTGTCCCGACGAGCCTGGACTTTCGTCCGGAGGCGGAAAGATTCTTCGCTTCGCTCAGAATGACAAGGGGCGCCCGGAATGACAGGGGAAGGCCCGGCGGAATTGTCAGATTTTCCAGCGTTTGTGGGACCAGAGGTAGTTGGAGGGATTGGCTTTGATGTCCTCTTCGAGAAGGTCGTAGTACCGCCTTGTAATCTGCTCGGCCGTGAAGGCAGAGGCGTCATCGCAGATTTTTGTCACCTTCCACTTGTAATGCCCCCTCGAAACACGGTCCAGGCACATGTACGCCACGCCCATACCCATTTTCACGGCCACGTTCACTCCCCCTTCCATTCCCCAGGTATCCTGGTTCATGAAGGTCCCGACATGATGCGGGGTGGCTCCGTGATACGGCGCCTGGTCATTGGGAAAGATGTAAAAATGGCTCTGTCCCTTGCGCTCAAGCATATAACGGAGGATTCTCCTGTTCTCCACATAAAGGGTCTCCTTGTCCGTAACCTGCGCGCACCTTATCCTGGCAAAGATTTCGCCCCAGAACTCACTGCTCAGCTTCTTGTACACCCCGCTGAAGGCATGCTCGTCATACGGAGCCGGAACTCCCGAATAATCATAGTTATACACTCCCCCGGTAATCTCCCAGTTGCCGCAGTGGGAGTCGAGCAGGACCACTCCGGGGCAAGAGACGAACATCTCGTTCATCAGCTCCGGATTCGCCAGTTCCACAAGGCGGGAATCCCTCAGGACCTTGTTGTTGCCACGGGAGATGAACACCGCCTCCACGAAGATGTCGGCGAGGTTGGTGTAGAACTGATTGGCTATGGAGGTGATTTCCTTGTATTTCTTTTCGGGGAAAGAGCGGGACAAGTTGGTTATCACCACATCCCTGCGGTAGCGGACAAGCCTCAGCACAAACCCTATAAGGGAAGACCAGAAATAATGGACCTTCAACGGCTGAAGCGAAAGGAGTTTCAGCAGGCCAAGCATCAGTTTCAGTCCTATTTTTTTCATAAACGCAGGTTTACCGCAAAATTAATCCGATTTTTCATAAACTCCAATGAATTTGTTATATTTGTTCAAATCAATCATTTGCATATCGGTACCATGACTATAAAGATAGACCAGAAGGCCAACACTCCGATTTACAAACAACTTATAACACAGATAGAAAGCGCCATACGCAGCGGTGAAGCGGAAGTCGGCGCCCAGCTTCCGTCGATGAACGAGCTGGCCGACCGGGAAAAAATTTCCAGGGAAACCGTCAAAAAAGCCTATTCCATCCTCGTAAAAAACGGCTCGCTCATTCCCAAGCAAGGCAAGGGATACTACGTCAGCGGGCCGACCAAAGGAGGGCACTCGAAAGTCCTCGTGATTTTTGACAAATTCAGCGCGTACAAGCAGGTCATCTTCAACTCTTTGGACAGCGTCCTCGAAGGAAAGGCCGATATCACCGTCGTGACCCACAACCAGAGGCCCGACCTCCTTGAA
>CAMOVV010000017.1 GCA_946627685.1 uncultured Bacteroidales bacterium | reverse complement strand
TGGCCCCGGCGAAACCGGTCACCGTGGAGGTTTCCAGCGGCCATCCGTTCCAGGTCCAGTCCTTGGCCCTTGCAAGGGGCGGCTCCCCGGTGGGCTTGTAGGAACTGATTTCGGGGAGACGCAGGGGAAGCTCCTCCTCGGGAACGGGACAGGCGATGCCGTCTTTGTAATAGATGGGGAAAGGCTCGCCCCAGTAGCGCTGACGGGAGAAAATGGCATCACGGAGGCGCCAGTTGGTCTTTCTGCGGCCAAGTCCCTTCTCCTCCACATAATCCTTCGCAGCCTCGATGGCCTGTTTTACATCCATGCCGTCGAGGAAGCCGGAATTGCACATCCTGCCTTCCTTCGCGTCGAACGACTGCTCGCTGACGTCGCAGCCCTCGATGATGGGGACGATGGGCAGGCCGAATTTCTTCGCGAACACATAGTCGCGGCTGTCATGGGCGGGAACGGCCATGATGGCTCCGGTGCCGTATCCGGCGAGCACATATTCGGAAATCCAGATGGGAATCTTCTCCCCGGTGAGGGGATTGATGCCGTAAGAGCCTGAAAACACTCCGGTTACAGTCTTGGTCTGGGCTATTCTCTCCCTTTCGGTCTTTTTTCTTACCTCGGCAAGGTAGGCCTCGACCTCTTCCTTCCTGTCGGAAGAAGTGAGGCAGGGAACGAGTTCGCTCTCGGGAGCGAGCACCATGAAAGTCACGCCGAAGATGGTGTCCACCCTGGTGGTGAAAATGGTCACGGGGAGCTCGCGGCCCTCGCAGACCGTGTTGAAGACCACTTCGCAGCCCTCGGAACGGCCTATCCAGTTTCTCTGCATCTCCTTGAGGGAGTCGCTCCAGTCCAGGCGGTCGAGGCCTTCGAGAAGCCTTTCAGCATAGGCCGAGACCCTGAGCTGCCACTGCGACATCTTCTTCTGGACCACGGGGAAACCACCCCTAACGGAGATTCCGTCCTTCACCTCATCGTTGGCAAGGACGGTGCCCAGCTCCTCGCACCAGTTGACCGAAGTCTCGCCCAGATAGGCTATCCTGTACTGCATCAGGACGGAAGCCTTCTCCTTTTCGGACATCGACTCCCACTCCTGCGCGGTAAAAGGCTTCACCTCGCCGCAGGCGGCATTCACCGCTGCGCTGCCTCCCCTGCGGAAGGCTTCTTCGAGCTCGTCTATGGGGCGGGCCTTCTTCGCGTCGTTGTCATACCAGCTTCCGAACATTTTCAGGAAGGCCCACTGGGTCCACTTGTAGTATGACGGGTCGCAGGTCCTCACTTCGCGGTCCCAGTCGTAGGAAAAACCTATCCTGTCCAGCTGGCTGCGATAGCGGGCGATATTCTCGTTGGTGGTCACCTCGGGATGCTTTCCGGTCTGGATGGCATACTGCTCGGCGGGAAGGCCGAAGGCGTCGTACCCCATGGGATGGAGGACGTTGAAGCCCTTGAGCCTCTTGTATCTGGAATAGATGTCGCTGGCTATATATCCAAGGGGATGACCCACATGGAGGCCGGCCCCCGAAGGATAAGGGAACATGTCCAGCACATAGTACTTCGGCCGCGAAGCATCTTCCTCGGCCTTGTAAATCTTATTCTCGGCCCACCAGGCCTGCCACTTGCTCTCAATCGAGATGAAATCGTAATCCATTATTCTGTTATTTTCCTTATTCTGAATTATCTGCGTCTTTCTTTCAGCCTGAACTCCACATAGAGGGACATCCTCGAAGGGACCTTCTTGCCTCTCACGTAGCCCGGCTTCCAGTCAGGGGAAGCGCTTATCACCCTCACGGCTTCCTCGTCGAGGAGGGGGTCCACTCCCTTGAGGACCTTCACGTCCGTCACCTTTCCTTTCGCGTCTATCACGAAATCCACGAGCACACGGCCCTGAATACCGTTTTCCACGGCCGCGTCGGGATATTTGAGGTAGTGGTAAACCCATTTCTCGAGGAACCGCGCAGGGTCGCTGCTGCCGAGGAACGTGGGCTTGCGGTCGCAGTCATAGTAGGGTATCACGCCGGAGCCGCCCCTGCCGCCGGACTGGACAGGGTCAAAGGAAGGGGCCCTGTCGATGTTCGCGAGGGAAAGGGAAAGGCTGAAGATATATTCGAGCTCCCTCTCCATGCCGGAATAGTCGATGATGCTTTCCACGTCCCTGGGAGTGTCATGCTCGGGATATTTCCCGGTGGTGAGGAAGATGAAGGGGATTTTCCTGTCGTAGAAGGACCTGTGGTCGGAGGGATAAGGTTCGGAGGTGGTGATTTCGGGGACGGCGGGTTGGAGGGTGGAGGCCACGGAGGCCAGGACGGCGTTCATGCCGGCGTTGGATGCCGTGTAGGCGTAAAAGCCCTGGTAGAACGTGCCGAGCATGTCGAGGTTCAGCATCGCGACAATGTTTCCCGCGTCCGGGAAAGCCCGGTTCAGGAAATACCACGAGCCGGAATTCATATTCTTGGAGTTGCCGAAGCCTATCAGTAGGACGGAGCGCCTCAGAAGGGCCGAATTGGTCTTCAGTTTCCTTCCGACCTCGATTAGCATGGCGAGGCCGGAGGCGTTGCCGTTGGCCCCGTTGTAGATTCTTTCCACAGGCTTTCCGTCCACCGTGAGGGTATCGGTGCCGAGGTTGTCCAGCCTGGCCCCTATGACTATGTATTCGCTTCTCAGCTTGTTGTCGTAGCCAGGGATGAAGCCTATCACGTTCCTTGAAGCAAGCGTGTCGCCTTGAGGCAGTTTCATCCCGAAAACGTCGCCGTGTGCCCCGCTCAGAAGGTCGATTCCGCAGCTTTCAAAGGCCGAAGAAAGATAGTCGGCGGCATCTTCCTCCCCGCGGGAACCGGCTTTGCGGCCCTCGAAGGCGTCGGAAGCGAGGGTGCGGATATGCTTTTTGAAGGAGGCCACGCTCTCGCTGTCGCCAAGGTCGGTGTAGGTCCTTCCGTCCCTGTACTGGGCGGAGGAGACGACCGGAAGGAGGAGCCCTGCGGCAACGGCGGCCGCCAAAACGGAAAGGAATCTCATTTTCATTCGTTTACAAGTATCCAGACATCCTCCGGACAGAAGTCCTCTTCCCTTATTTTCTTCAGTGAATCATACACCTTGCCGGGGTCGCCCGAGGGACAGACGCCCACCACGTTGAACCCGTTGCGGAAACTTATGAGGGTGGCGGGATAGCCCCTGGAGGACACCTTCTTGACGAGAGACTCGGCGTTGGTCCTCTCCCTGAAAGCCCCTATCACGATGTAATAGCGGCTTTCAAGCTTGGTGGTGAAAAGGCCGCCGAGCTTGGAAGGATTCAGCAGGGTCCCCCTGAGCTGCCTCAGTGAGTCGAGGTAGGCCAGGGAATCCTTCAGCTGTTTCTCTACCAGCTTCATGGAATCGAGGGAGGCTGTCTTCCTGTCAAGCTCCCGCTGTATGAGCTCCGCCTTTTTCTGGATGTCCCTGGAGGTGGGCCTTCCGGACACGGACCTGAGGAAATCGCATCCTCCGGCGGCAAGAAGCAGGCAGGACAGGACTATGGCTGCTGTTAAATTCGCTTTCATGGCAAAATAATCCGTATTCTGCAAAAATACTTATTTAACTCAAGTTTAACAAGAATGGGTGAGCATGAAAATAAAAGATTATATTTGTAAAGAAAAATAATTGACCTGATGAAGAAAAAAATCACGTTGGAAGGAATAGACCCCATCGCCGTCTTCGGGGCCGGAAACAGGATTCTCGGGGAATTTCTCACCTATTTCCCGGGAGTGAAGGTGGTTGCAAGGGGGGACGAGGTTCTGGTAGAAGGCGCCCAGGAGAAGGTCGCGGAGTTTGAAAGCAAATTCAAGCTACTGACCGCCAAGGCGTTAAGAAAGCCGGGGCTGTCTCCTTACGACGTAGAGTCAATTTTCGACGAGAGTTCCTCCCCGAAGGATTTCGCCCTCCACGGGGACGCCGTCATAGTCCACGCCACCGACGGCAAGCCCATCAGGGCCAGGAACGAAAGGCAGCAGGAAATGGTCCGGGCCTATTTCAACAACGACCTCGTCTTCGCCTCCGGGCCGGCCGGGACCGGCAAGACCTACATCGCCATAGCCCTTGCAGTGAGGGCATTGAAAAACAGGGAGGTCAAGAAGATAGTCCTCACCAGGCCGGCCGTGGAAGCCGGCGAGAGGCTGGGTTTCCTCCCCGGCGACCTCAAGGAAAAGCTCGACCCCTACCTCCTCCCCCTCTACGACGCCCTCGGAGACATGATTCCCGTGAGAAGGCTCCAGGAATTCATAAACGACGGCACCATTGAAATCGCCCCCCTCGCCTACATGAGGGGACGCACCCTGGACCGGGCCTGCGTCATCCTCGACGAGGCCCAGAACACCAACACGGGCCAGCTCAAGATGTTTCTCACCAGGATGGGCGCCAACGCCAAGTTCATCGTCACCGGAGACTCCACCCAGGTGGACCTTCCCCGCAAGGAAGACTCCGGATTCATCAGCGGCATGAACATGCTGAAAAACATCAAAGGCATCGGCACCGTGGTCTTCACCGAGAAGGACGTGGTGCGCCATCCCCTGGTGACAAAAATAATAAAGGCCTTCGGTAAGGAAGGCCTTTAGGATCAATGGCTTGAAGTCTCTTACTGGACTTTGCCCTCAGCTACGATCTTGTCGTACTTGTCATAGCCGGCCTTGTAGGTGTCACCCTCCTCGCGGAAGCGGTAGAAGGCGTTCTTGAGGTATTCGGCGATGTTCACCTTCAGAGCCTCGTCATTGCTCATTTCGAAAGCTTTCTCGAAAGGCTCGATGCAGCCCTTGAGCTCATTCTCGAAGTCCTTGACCATGACGGCATACTTGGCGTCGTCGAGCTCCTTGGAAGCCTCTTCCTGAATCTTGACGGCATTGTTGTAGTGCATCACGCCTTCTCCGATGTAGCCATACTCGTACTTGGGATCGACCTCGGCGCATTTCCTGTAGGCGGCGACGGCCTTCTCGGTGTCACCGAGCTGGGAGTGGATGTTGCCTTCCACATAGTAGAGGGAAGCGTTGTCGGGCTCGTTCTTCTTGGCCTCGTCCAGGAGGACGAAGAGCTTCTCGGGACTGTCGTTGCTGGAGATGTAGTAGTTGATGAGACCGATAAGGATGCTCTGGCTCTGGGGATAAGCCTGGAAACCTTTCTCGAGGTATTCCTTGGAAAGGGCGTTGTCGCCGAGTTTGGCGGCGCAGTCGGCTGCCTTGGCGTAAACTTCACCGTCACCTCCGAGATAACCGAGGGCGATGCACTGGTCGAACACGTTCTTGGCCTCCTCATACTGCCCGAGGGCGTGGCTGGTGAAGCCGACGTTGTAGAGGGAGTTGGTATCCACCTTGCTGAGGGGGGCGGTGCCCAGGGCCCTCACGGCGTTCTGGAAGTCAGACTTCGCACCCGCGATGTTGCCGAGGGTGAACTTGCCGTAGGCGTCGTTCAGGTACTTCTCGTTGATGTCGGTGAGGGCAAGTCCGATTTCCTTGGCCTTGGAACCGCTGTGGTCAAGCTCTCCGGCCTTTGCGTAAGCGCCGATGGCCTTGTCGAGGGCGTTCTCCACGAAGGGTTTGGTAACCTCGATGACGGCCACCCTGTCTCCGCTGAAATAGAGGTTCATGTTCTCATACTCGTCTTTCACGAACTGCTGTCCGGCGAGGGTGACGACGGAAGACGCGACGGGCTTCATGGAGCCCATGAGAATCTTGAGTTCATCCCTGGAAGCTCCGACGTAAGCGTTCCCGGTGGGAGCGTTGTATGCGTCGATGTAAGCCTTTCCGAGAGCCATCCAAGCCTGGGGCTTGATGCCCTTCTTGGGATTATCTGCTGCTGCGAGGGCCTTGCTGACGAGAGCGGCGGCCTCCTCGGCGGTCTTGACCTGTGCGTTTACACCCTGCATGGAAACAAGGACTGCAAGCGCGAAAAGAATCTTTTTCATTTCAAAATCAATTGAGTAAGGTTATACTATTGTTTATCTGTTTCATTTTCCGGAATATCCCGGGTAACTTCGGTTTCCTCATCCTCTCCGGCCTCGACGCAGGAAATGGCAGCTATTGAATCGCCGTCCTTGACGTTGATGAGCTTCACTCCCTGGGTGGCCCTGCCTGCGAGCCTGATGTCGGAGACTTTCATCCTGATCGTGAGACCCGACTTCGTGATTATCATGAGGTCGTTGGTCTCGGTCACGTTCTTTATTGCAATGAGCTTTCCTGTCTTTTCGGTGATATTGATGGTCTTCACGCCCTTGCCGCCCCTGTTGGTTATGCGGTACTCGTCGAAGTCCGTCCTCTTCCCGAATCCGTGTTCACTGACCACGAGCACGCTGTGGTCCGCTGCGTCCGGAGCGGCAGGGTCGAAGCTGACCGCGCCGATTACTTCATCGGTATCTTCAATATTGATGCCACGCACTCCGGTGGACACCCTGCCCATGGGCCTTGTCTTGACTTCCTCGAACCTCACGCACCGGCCGTCGCGGGCCGCGACAAGCACCTGTTCGCTGCCGTTCGTAAGGAGGACGTCGATGAGAGCGTCGCCTTCCCTGAGCTTCACGGCGTTGATTCCACCCTGCTTCGGCCTGGAATAGGCCTCGAGCGAAGTCTTCTTGACGACGCCCTTGCGGGTGACGAGCATTATGTAGTGGCTGTTCACGAAGTCCTTGTCCTTGAGCGAAGGAACGTTGATATAGGCCAGTATCTTGTCGTCCGGGATGCTGAGCACGTTCTGGATGGCCCTTCCCTTGGACGCCCTCGACCCTTCCGGAATCTGCCAGACCTTGAGCCAGTAGCAGCGGCCGGACTGCGTGAAGAACAGCATGGTGCTGTGCATGTTGGCCACGTAGATATGGTCGATGAAGTCTTCGTCCCTCGTGGTGCTGCCCTTCATTCCTACTCCGCCCCTGTTCTGGATGCGGAACTCGGTGAGAGGGGTCCTCTTGATATAGCCGAGGTGGGAGATGGTGATGACTACGTCGTCGTCGGCATAGAAGTCCTCAGGATTGAACTCTTCCTCAGAAAGGGTGATTTCCGTCCTGCGGGCGTCCCCGTACCTGGCCTTGAGGTCCATGGTCTCAGTCTTGATGACCTCCATCTGCTTTTCGACGCTGCCGAGAATCTCGTTGCAGCGGGCGATGAACTTCTCCAGCTCGTCATACTCGGCCTGAAGCTTGGTCCTTTCGAGGCCGGTGAGCTGACGGAGCCTCATTTCCACGATGGCGGCCGCCTGCTGCTCGGAGAAGGCGAACTTCTCAACGAGGGCGGAGCGGGCCTCGTCGGCGTTCTTCGAGGCGCGGATGGTTGCGATCACCTCGTCTATGATGTCGATAGCCTTGAGAAGGCCCTCGAGTATGTGGGCCCTCGCCATGGCCTTGGCAAGTTCGAATTTGGTCCTGCGCACCACGACCTCGTGCCTGAAGTCCACGAAATGGGCCAGCATTTCCTTGAGGGAAAGGGTCCTGGGACGGCCGTTCACGAGGGCGACGTTGTTGATGGCGAAGCTGGACTGGAGCTGGGTGTATTTGAAAAGGGTGTTCAGCACGACGCTGGAGTTGCTGCCCTGCTTCACCCTGATGACGACCCTGACTCCCTCGCGGGAAGTCTCGTCGTTGATGTAGGTGATGCCCTCGAGCCTCTTGTCCTCAACCATCTGGCCGATTTTCTCTATCATGTCCTTCTTGTTGACCATGTAGGGAATCTCGGTCACGACTATGGTCTCGCGGCCGTTGTCGGCCACTTCAATCTCGGTCTTGGCCCTCACGACCACCCTGCCGCGGCCGGTCTCGTAAGCCTCCTTGATGCCGCTGATGCCCTGGATGATTCCGCCGGTGGGGAAATCGGGGCCCTTGATGTACTGCATCAGGCCGTCGGTGTCGATGTCGGGATTGTCTATATAGGCGCAGATGGCGTCGCACACCTCGGAAAGGTTGTGGGGAGCCATGTTGGTGGCCATGCCCACGGCGATGCCGGAAGAGCCGTTGAGAAGGAGCAGGGGGGCCTTGGTGGGAAGGACGGTGGGTTCTTCGATGGTGTCGTCGAAGTTCAGGGTGAAATCCACGGTGTCCTTGTCGAGGTCGCCGAGCACGTCGTCGGAGAGCTTTTCAAGCTTGGCCTCGGTGTATCGCATGGCGGCGACGGGGTCTCCGTCCATGGAGCCGAAGTTACCCTGGCCGAAAATCAGGGGATATCTCTGGTTCCAGTTCTGGGCCAGGCGGGCCATGGCGTCATAAACGCTGGAATCGCCGTGGGGATGGAACTTTCCGAGCACTTCGCCCACGATTCTCGCGGACTTTTTCGTCTGTCCGGTGTACCCGAGTCCGAGTCCCTCCATTCCGAAAAGAACCCTCCTCTGGACAGGCTTGAGACCGTCCCTGACATCGGGAAGGGCCCTGGAAACGATGACGGACATCGAATAGTCGATGTACGCGGACCTCATCTCCTGGTCGATTTCCACGGGTTCTATGACCCCTCCGAAACCTTCCTGCCTTTCCTCTTTATTCTTGTCGTCAATATCCATAAAAAATCGTCATAGTTATAAACACGCAAATTTACTCAAAAATATTGATTTTACCAACCCGGAATCCGCCAAAATGTCATAATATCGATATTTGCACGGTTATTGCCGATATACCCGGAAAAATCATTATTTTTGCGTATATACCACTTTTTATGGAAATAAAAATCTCCCAGGAACTCAACGACATCATCAAATACGCCCGCGAAGAGGCGATGAGAACCGGCAGTTACGGCATCGGACCCGACCATCTCTTTCTGGGAATCATCCGTCACGGCGACAACAACGCCTGCAAGACCCTCCAGGGCCTCGGTGTGGAGACGGACGATTTCAAAAGATTCATTGACAACCACATTTTCACCAACGAGAACATCCCCTACTCCGAACTGGAGAAGGTGACCTTCACGAGATATGCCCAGAACGTCCTGAGCATCACAGTGATGGAAGCCTCGAAGATGAGAAGCGCCGAGGCCTCCTCCCACCATCTGCTGCTGGCCCTCTGCCGTACCACCGAAAACTACGGCCAGGCCTACCTGCGCCAAAGGGGGGTGGACTACGGCCGCATCCTCGCCTACATGAGGGACAAGGGTTTCCTGAGCCAGAACCTCAGGGAGGAAGAGGCTCCGAAGGAGAACGAAGAGCCCCGGGAAGAGGAAGGTGTAGCAGAAGGAAAGGCCGACGAGCTCGAAGATTTCGGCTACGACCTCACCAAAGCGGCCGCCGAAGGCAAGCTGGACCCCGTCATCGGCAGGGAAAACGAGATAGCCCGCGTCATCGAGATTCTCGGAAGGAGGAAGAAAAACAACCCCATGCTCATCGGAGAGCCCGGAGTGGGCAAATCCGCCATAGTGGAGGGAATCGCCCTGAGGATTGCCGGAGGCGAAATCTCCGACGCCCTCGCGAAAAAGAGAATCATCTCCCTTGACATAGCCTCCGTGGTGGCTGGAACGAAGTACAGGGGGGATTTCGAAAAAAGGCTCAAACAAATCATAAAGACCGCGTCCAACAACCCCGACATCATCCTTTTCATCGATGAATTCCACACCATCGTCGGTGCGGGAGGGGCCCAGGGAAGCCTGGACGCCGCGAACATGCTCAAGCCGGCCCTCGCCAGGGGGGAACTCCAGTGCATCGGAGCCACCACCATGGACGAGTTTACGAAAATAGTGGAGAAAGACGGGGCCCTCGACCGGAGGTTCCAGAAAATCGTCGTGGAGCCCACAGACATTCCCCAGTCCATTTCCATCCTCAAGAACATAAGGGCAAACTACGAGGACTTCCACCAGATAAAATACACCGACGGAGCCCTGGAGGCCTGTGTCAGGCTCACCGACAGGTACGTCTCCGACAGGTTCCTTCCCGACAAGGCCATCGACGCCCTTGACGAAGCCGGCTCGATGGTGAGGCTGAACCTCGCGGGCGGGAAGAAGAAATCCGCCGCCGTGGACGAGGATGACATTGCAGCCGTCGTCTCGAAGATGACGGGGATTCCCGTCAGCAAGGTCGCGGAGTCCGAGGGGAACAGGATCATGAAGATGAAAGGCCGCCTGGAGAGCCGCATAATAGGCCAGGACGAGGCCATCGACAAGGTCGTGAGGGCCATCCGCCGCAACAGGGCCGGACTCAAGGACCCGAACCGCCCCATCGGAACCTTCCTCTTCTTCGGCCCCACGGGAGTAGGAAAGACCCAGCTCGCCAAATGCCTCGCCGAGTATCTCTTCGACTCGGAAGAGAACATGGTGAGGATAGACATGAGCGAGTATATGGAGAAGTTCAACGTCTCGAGGCTCATCGGCGCCCCTCCGGGATACGTCGGCTACGAGGAAGGCGGGCAGCTCAGCGAAAGGGTGCGCCGCAAGCCCTACTGCGTCGTCCTGCTGGATGAGATAGAGAAGGCCCACCCCGACATTTTCAACATCCTCCTCCAGGTCCTGGACGAGGGCAGGCTCACCGACAGCAACGGCCGTTTCGTGAGTTTCAAGAACACCATCGTCATCATGACCTCCAACGTGGGCAGCAGGGACCTCGAAGAATACGGCTCGGGAGTCGGTTTCGCCACCGCTGGCAAGAACCTGAACGTCAGCAAGAAATCCGTCCTCGAAAAGGCCGTGCGCAAGGCCTTCCCTCCCGAATTTATCAACAGGGTGGACGAACAGGTCTTCTTCAACCAGCTCTCCAAGGAGAACATCGAACAGATTATCGACATCGAGCTCAAGGGCCTGAGGGAAAGGGCCCTGGAATCAGGATACAAGCTCACGGTCACCCCTTCCGCCAAAAGGTTCGTGGCGGACGCCGGCTACGACCCGAATTTCGGAGCCCGTCCCCTGAAAAGGGCCGTCATGAGATATATCGAAGACCCCGTGTCGGAGTTCATCATT
>CAMOVV010000016.1 GCA_946627685.1 uncultured Bacteroidales bacterium | reverse complement strand
CCCAGGAACAGTACAAGAAAAACGGCAGGGTAAAGGACGACTACTTCAAGAAACTCCGCCGTTTCATCACGGAGTTCTCAGTTAACACCGCCCAGGAACAGTTTGAAAAATGGGTCGCCCTGGAGCAGACCCTGCTCGTGAAATTCATCGACGGCAACATCAAGGAGCAGGATTCGCAGGGTGAGTTCATCCGCTCGAAGACCTCTGACAAGATGCCCGGCAAGATTTCCCAGCCCGGATATACGGACAAGTGGAAAGAAGCCGTCGCGGCCGACCACGGCAGGATCATCGCCGTGAAAGAAAGCGAGGAAGAAGAGTAATCTGACCGGCTAAATATCGTTTCTGGTGAAGTAAACGGCCTGCAGGCCGCCTGCTTTGCCGGACTGTATCTTGAACGCATTGACCGAGGCCTTGAACTTCTCCTCGTCGAAATCCTCGGGCCTTCGGCAGGAAGAGGCAAGGAATATCCTCTTTTTACCGTCATTCCAGGCTACGATATCCATGGACGCAGTCTTGCTCCACCACGAGCCGATGTTCTGCCACTGGGTCTCTTCCTGGATTTTCCTGTGGAAGTATCTAACCTGGGCGGAATCGAGCCAGACGGGAAGTTCTTTTGACAGGAGGGCGGACAGCCTTGGATAATCCTTTGAAGAAAAGGCGTTTATGTTCGTCCAAACGAACTTGATCCAAAATTCCAGCGCAATGCTTTTAATCCTGTAGCGGACAACGCCCCTGGAAGCCGGAGGGGCAAATGCGGGACGCTCACGGACAATAAGGTCGTACACCGTCTCGAGTTTGGAAAGATGGCCTCCGACATTCATTCCGAGAATGCTTTCTATGTCTTTTTGGGAAGAAACTCCGCCTGAAAGCACCTGAAGTATCGACAGGTAAACGTCACCTTCCCTGCCGAAAAGACGGTCAAGACTCGACTTGAACCAATGGACAAGGGGGGAATCTGCCGAAAAATACGCCTCAGCAAGACCTGAAACGTCCGAAACTCCGGCATTTTTAAGCAGCGAGACCGGTCCGGCGAGACCGTCAGTCATCGACCAGGCAAGCAAGGTGGCGTCCGAAGAAGAAAAACCGAAAATCTGCTTGAGCTCCGCTATCTTCAAAGGAGGGAAAACGACCTCGCTGTCAGGAGTGTTGAAAAGAGGGGACGTCTCGTTTTTCCAGAGCCTGTCCATAGCTGAGGCAGAGAAGGAACAAAGGGCGAGAAACATTTTTGTTTTATTCTTTTTCCTTCTCCAAAGCGCATCCAGGGCCACATAGTCATCTTTCCAGTATCGGCCCAGCTCCTCGAAATTATAGATTATAACATTAATGTTAATATCTTTGGCATAGTCGGCTATCTTCTCGATAAGCCCGGACGGAGTGGAGGCTGTGAAGTCATAGTCCCCGCCGAGAAGGTCTTCGGTCTGACGGATAAATTCCTCCATCTGCAAGGAAGGTATCTTCCCGCCGACCCGGAAAGCAAGTACCTTGAAACCTCTCAAGACTTCCCGGACAGTGGTGGAAAGGCCCGAACCGGGCGAGCCTGTGACAACGGCCATCCTTCCGTGCTGCTGCTCAGACAACCAACGAAGGCGACTCAGCTCCCGCTCCTGTTCATTTCTTCGAAAATACTCCATAAAACCGCTTGTTTTAGTGCAAAACAAAGGTAATAATAAAAATAATTCCACGCAAGTTAAATTAACCTGCGTGGAATAAAGATAAATTATTTCACACTAAAACAAGACTTTAAGCCTTATTTATTTCGCAAGGAGACCTCTCCACCGACGGCATCAACGACAATAACCTGATCTTTGTGTACAGAGCCGTCGAGAACGGCCTTTGCAAGCTGATTCACGAGCTCCCTTTGGAGAAGACGCTTCACCGGACGGGCTCCGTATGCAGGGTCATACCCGTTTTCCACCATGAAATCTTCGAAGGCGGGAGTGAACTCAAGGGTGACGTTATCCTCGGCAAGACGGGAGCGAAGCTCTTCCATCTGGATATGGAGAATGTCCCGGATATCGTTTCTGGTAAGAGGGTCGAACATGATGATTTCATCGATTCGGTTGAGGAACTCGGGCCTGATGGTCGCTTTGAGCACGTCCATGACCTGTTTCTTGCATTCCTCAAGCATCTGGCGACGCCTGGAGATAATCTGCATCTCCTCGGTAGGGTCCGTGCCAGGTTTTCCGACATCGGGAAGACGGTCCATGTAACCCTGTATTATCTCGGAACCGGCATTGGAGGTCATTATAAGAATGGTATTCTTGAAATCCACGGTGCGGCCCTTGTTATCCGTAAGCCTGCCGTCGTCAAGAACCTGAAGAAGGGTGTTGAACACGTCCGGATGGGCTTTTTCTATTTCGTCGAGAAGTATGACGGAATAGGGCTTGCGGCGCACCGCTTCCGTGAGCTGGCCTCCTTCATCGTATCCTACATATCCCGGAGGAGCTCCTATGAGGCGGCTGACGGTGTGCCTCTCCTGATATTCGGACATATCGATTCTCGTTATCATGTTCTCGTCGTTGAAAAGGAAGGCTGCAAGGGCTTTTGCAAGCTCGGTCTTGCCGACTCCGGTAGTACCGAGGAACATAAAGGAGCCGATAGGCCTTTTCTCGTTGGAGAGTCCGGCGCGGCTGCGGCGTACGGCATCGGAAACGGCCTGAATAGCCTGATCCTGGCCAACGACCCTCTTGTGAAGCTCCGTTTCCATCCTGAGAAGCTTCTCCTTTTCGCTCTCGAGCATCCTGCGCACGGGAATACCGGTCCATTTTGCAACGACCTCAGCTATATCCTCGGGCGTAACCGCCTCTGTAATAATAGGTTCTTTGATAGCATCCTGACGGGCGGTAAGCTCGTCTATCTTCTTTTGCGCCTCGGCTATCTTACCGTAGCGAAGCTCGGCCACTTTACCGTAATCTCCGGCTCTTTCGGCAGCCTGCGCCTCTATTTTATAATTTTCAATCTCCTGGCGCGCCGTCTGAAGACCGGAAAGAATCTCCTTCTCCTGCTGCCATTTCTCCATAAGCTGCGAGCGTTTTTCGTTCAGTTCAGCAAGCTGGGAGTCAAGTTTTTCCATTTTCAGCGAGACTCCTTCCCTCTTTATGGCCTCCTTTTCGATTTCAAGCTCGCGTATCTTGCTGTTCAGGTCGTCGATAGGCTCAGGAACGGAATTCATCTCAAGACGCAGCTTCGAAGCCGCTTCATCCACGAGATCGATGGCCTTGTCCGGCAAAAACCTGTTCGTAATATACCTGTGCGAGAGGTTTACGGCCGCGATAAGGGCGTCGTCCTCGATTCTTACCTTGTGGTGGTTTTCGTATTTCTCCTTAAGCCCCCTGAGGATGGAAATGCTTTCGGCCGGGAGGGGCTCATCCACCATAACCATCTGGAAACGACGCTCAAGGGCCTTGTCAGTCTCGAAATACTTCTGGTACTCGTCGAGGGTCGTGGAACCTATGGTTCTCAGCTCTCCCCTTGCGAGGGCCGGCTTCAGGATATTGGAGGCGTCCATGGCTCCGGATGTACGGCCGGCGCCAACGAGAGTGTGAATTTCATCGATGAAAAGAATAATCTTTCCGTCGCTCTCAACCACCTCTTTTACAACACCTTTAAGCCTTTCCTCAAATTCTCCCTGATACTTGGCTCCGGCAATGAGGGCGCCCATGTCAAGGGAATAGACGAGGCGGTCTTTCAGGTTCTCGGGAACCCGTCCGCCGACGATTTTCTCCGCAATCCCTTCAGAGATGGCGGTTTTACCCACTCCCGGCTCTCCGACCAGGATAGGATTGTTCTTGGTACGCCTGCTCAGAATCTGGAGCACCCTTCGGATTTCGTCGTCCCTGCCGATGACGGGGTCGAGCTTTCCCTTGGATGCCAAATCATTCAGATTGACGGCGTATTTGCTTAAAAACTGGTAATTATCACTCATTTGTAGTTCTCCTTTTTTTATCCGCGCGGGCCATAAAAACAAATTCGGCCGGCCCGGCGGCCGACCGAAAAGGGTCAAATAGTATTCCAAACCTCCGGACTGACAGATTGTCAGTAACGAAGCGGACCTGAATTATCAGTTAGTACCTTCAGTAGCGGGATTGTCCTGGGCAGGAGCCTCACTTGAAGGATTAGCCTGGGTGGGAGCAGGAAGGGAGAACTCGGGCTTGGCGTCGTTCGAAATGTTCTCTATCCTGTTGGTGATATCGACATCGGTGCCCTGGGAACCGAGGGTGAAGGAAGAAATCACGGAAAGGACAAGGATGAAAGTCACGAGTCCCCAGGAAACCTTCTCAAGGAAATCAGCGGTCTGGCGGACGCCGAAAGCCTGGTTGCCGGCCACGAAGTTGCTGGCCATTCCCTCGCCTTTTCCGTTCTGGAGAAGGACCACGATGGTCAGGAGAATGCTGGCAATCACTATAAATACCACGAGAATAGTGTAAAGCGTATTCATATCAGTCAGTAATTTTTGATTTCGTTATTTCTAAAAGGGATGCAAAGTAAGCACTTTTTTCCGGATATAACAAAATAAGTTTCGAATAAATCTTCGCAGCCTGTTCATAATAACCCTGTTCCGCATATATGGAAGCCAGGGTTTCGGTGCAGAAATCAGGAATGTCTCCGGACGGTTTTTCAGGCTCGGACCTCACTTTCGAAGCAAATTTCGCGAAGACCCCGTCTTCCGCCTGGCGCACGTTGTCATACTGGGACTGGGAGAAATAGTCTCCTGCCCCGGCCCTTGCAACGCCTTCGTCCCGGCGGCCTTTTCCTGCCTCCAAAAATCTCTGCAGCAAGACTTTAAGGTCCTTGTCAGACCAGTCTTTTTTCTGCTTCGACCTTACTATATCCGAAACTTTTTTCCTGGAGGCAAGGTAAAGCGCGGCATCGGAGTACTGCTCTTCCCCCCAGCCTTCGCCTCCGCCGATATTGGACATTCTGCGGCAGAGCTCCTTGCGGGCCCCGGCATACCAGGGGTAAAGGTTCACCACACCGGCAAGCTCCTCCATGTTGAGGGCTTTCAGATTTATGTAGCCTCCGTTTACCATTGCGCTACCGTAGCATTAAAGATATCCTCTATCAGTTTTTTCACAATCTCTTCGCACAGAGTCGCTTCCACAGACTCGAGGGACTGCATCGAGTCGTAGTCCTCATAGGCCGAGAAGCTCTGCTCGAGGTTGTCCTCGGGATATTTCTTGTTCTCAAAAGAGATTTTCACCGATACGGTGAGCCTGTTCTGGGCGGCAACCTCGTTGGCCGTGACGGCCGTCGCCCTGACTTCGTAACCAGTCACTTCCCCGGTGATTTCAAGGTCTCCGTCCATATCCACCTGCTCCAGGCGGGTCAGTTTGCGGAACTGGTCCTTGAGGGCCTCGGTGAGGTCATTGCTCAAAGTGGGGTTCACCTTCAGGGCCTTATACTCGAAGTAATTGATGGTCACGGTCTTGACGTCCGGCTGGATGGATGTTCCGGTAAAGGAGTATATCCCGCAGGCGGACAGCATAGGGAGGACTGCAAAGAGGATGCACAACATCTTTTTCATTTCTTCAACTCCTCCTCTATTTTATACTTTTCAATCTTCCTGTACAGGGTCCTTTCGGAGAATCCGAGCTCCTCGGCAGCCAGCTTACGGTTCCCTCCCGAGCGGTGCAGAGCCTTGATTATCAAATCTTTTTCCGCACTTCTTATGGAAAGGTTCCCCTCCTGCTCCTCCGGGTCTTCCCTCTTCTGGACATCTATCACCCTGGTCTTGTCCACGTCGGCGCCGGTCAGGGGAGTCCCCTGTCCCTGCCATTCCGCATCGAGTTCAGGCGCGGGTACGGACCTTCTGGGCTCTTCCATACCGTAGATTTTGGTCTTCAAGTCGTCCACCTCGCCCTTTATGTCGAGGATGGCCTTTACGAGCATCTGCATGTCGGAGGAAGACATGGACTGGTCCCTCTGGGGAGGACCGGTCATGACGGGAAGGGCGTCGGGACTGTCGCGCGGGATGTACTTGGAAAGGGTCGCCGCATCCACGACGCATTTCCCCGACATCGGGGTAATCTTCTCTCCCTCAAGGGCGGAGACCGTCTCAGCCACGTTTTTGAGCTGGCGGATGTTGCCCGGCCAGCGGTAATTGATGAGAAGGTCTATCGCATCGTTGGTAAGAAGGAGCTTCGTCATGCTGTATTTCTCGGAGAAATCGGACGTGAACTTCCTGAACAGCAGGTAGATGTCGTCTTTTCTCTCCCGAAGGGAAGGCATCTTTATCTGAATCGCGTTCAGCCTGTAATACAGGTCTTCGCGGAACTTGCCCTGGCTCACGGCATACAGAAGGTCCTTGTTGGTGGCCGCGACCACCCTCACATCGGTCTTTTCAACCTTCGAGGAACCGACTTTTATAAATTCCCCGCTCTGGAGGACACGCAGCAGCTTAGCCTGCGAAGCCAGCGGAAGCTCGCTTATTTCATCAAGGAAAAGCGTGCCTCCGTCGGCTTCTTCAAAATAGCCCTTGCGGGTTTCGGTAGCTCCTGTAAACGAGCCTTTTACGTGACCGAACAGCTCGGAATCCATAGTCCCCTCGGGGATGGCTCCGCAGTTGACGGCGAAATAGTTCCTGTTCTTGCGAAGGCTTCTCTGATGGATTATCTTGGGAATGTTGTCCTTGCCGACTCCGCTCTCTCCGGTTATAAGGACCGCAAGGTCCGTAGGAGCGATGGCCACGGCCGTCTCCAGGGCCCGGTTCAAAGCCGCGTCGTTCCCGATAATGTCATATTTGTTCTTCAGAGACTGAAGTTCCTGAGAGTCCATTGTCAAATAATCTATTCCTGCAAATTTAAACAATTATTAGGAATAATGGACAGACAGGTAGTTCCTTCGCATGAAATACTATTTCATGAGGGAAGGCGTGGCGTCACGGGTAAAGTCATTGGTGGAGTTGCCCGTGTCAACCAGTTTGCCGTTCGCGCTCTTGCGAAGGACGCTCTTGCCAAAACGGTTCGGATCTTTGTCAACTGTTCCGCAGCCCGTGTAGCCGGCATCGATGCTGGCATTGAAGGCGGGATTGCCATAATCCTCTTCCACGCCGCAGTTGATACCATCCACGACCCAGGCGTTCGGAATAACATAACTTCCGGCAGGATAAGGGTTTCCTTCCAAAAGGGCCTCGCCGTCCATCCACATGGAACGGGTGCCGGTGAAGGCGTTGTCGGAGAGGAAGGACTCGTCTGTGACATTGTCAGGGAATTTCACGAGGGCATAGGATTCATAGCCGCGGTTATGCAGGAAGTTGAAAGACTTGGAAGCGCTCAGGAAGACAGTCATGTTGGGAACGTCCGGATTGTCAATATCCAGGTTCTCAATGTCATCGAAAATTTCAAAATCGACCCCGCTCAAATCTATTCCATACCCGTTCTCGGCCTTGAAATTCTGGGCGGAAAAGGCGACTGTGACGGAGTGCCCGGGAAGGACGGGAACGTCATCCCCGTCTCCTGGAATCCGGAACATATCCTTGACCAAAATCTGCCCGGAAAGGTCGTCATCTATCAGCCAATAGGCGAAACCTCCGTTCTGGGAATGTTCGGAAGATCTGCAGAAAAACAGACCGTCGGCATAAAGGAGGTTGTCCGTGTTGTTGGTAATCTTGAAATACTGGTCGCCGTCCATGGAATCGCTGGACTTCCCGTCTTCAAGAAGACAGCCGGAAAAGAATACTTCTTCTATCACGAAGCTGCCTGATTTCACTTCCTCCACGTCAGGAACACCCTGAACGATGCTGAGGCTGGCCGTGGCTGTCTCTGCCGTGATGGTGAGCGATGCGGCGCGGGCGGCCACTTCTTCAAGGGCATTAACACGGATATATAGCGTCGCATCGCCGGTTCCGGCCAGAGGCTCAACGCTGTACCAGGACTGACCGTCTCCGGTGATGGTCCATGAAGAGTTGGATTTCAGATCTACCGTAACGGCACCGTCTGTTCCTTCATAATTGACATTCACGGTGGCCGAAGAAACGGACACTGACGGATCAGGGGTTTTGTTGCAGGCGACAAGGGCCATGACAACACCTAAGACAAAACAAAATTTCTTCATATTACAGAGATTTTTTTTGGTTAAAATTCTATTCCAATAGCCGCAAGGACATCCAATCTATGGTGGCTTTCAGGGAAATAGAGCCCATACGCCACCTCCGGCCTTACGTACAATATCATATCTTTTGCGACCTTCCGGCCCGCATAAACATTCAGTCCGGCCCGGGCGAAATGGGCGCTGCGCCTGTCGTACAGGTGATCGAAATAAGCCCGGAAACGATTGTCCGGCAGTCGGTCTATGACGAGTCCGCTTGAGACACAAAGGTTTACGGCCGCATTTGCCTCAACATGGAACTTCCATGACCTCCTTTGGAAATCAGCGCCTCCGACAGCGCAAGCCTGCGCATACTGAAACGCCATATCAGACCCATTATAAAATCCTTCCCCCCTGGCGCCCCAATAGGCCAGAGACGGCTGCAGCGTCCAGCTGACGCTCTCCCCGGGCCAGATGCGAAAGGCGCTGACCCTCCCTTTCCACTCCTGTCCACGATACATTTTCAGCCCCGACAGCTTCAGGAAAGCGCTGGTCTGGTCGATGATATTCTCGTTTCCGGTCTTGATTCGAAGGGAAGCATCGGCACGGACAAAGGTCTCAGTCCATTTTCTCCCGAAATAGAGATTCATATCCTGAACAAGCAGTTCACTTATAGGCGTTTCATTATATCCGGGAAGGTATCGGACAACGCGGAGCCAGGAGAAGGACGACCCCGCTATCCATCCCAGTCCGTCCTCCGGCTCCAGTACTGCCTTGACGGTGAAGCCTTTACCGCCGAAACGTACCGACATGTCCTTCTTGGCGCCGGAGAAACGGGAGGAATACCGTCCGAAACCGAGGTAATGCATGATGGAGGTGTTGCTCCCACGCGAGTCCATAAACATTATGTCGTTGTTTTGGTGGTATTTACGGTATCCACCCTCGACGGAAACCGCATATTTGCCCATCTGGAGGCCTCCCGTCGCGGAGAGTTGCAAATCGGCCGTGACATTGCGGGGGCGGGGGTCCACGTTCCTGTATTCGTGCAGGGCGCGGTAATCAGCCCACAGGCTATAGAAAACGCGGCCCGGACGCGAAGCAAAACGGGCGGCGAAGCGGTACTGTTCCTTCTGCAAATCACCCCCGACGGTGTCCAGGGTGATATACGGGGCCAGCAGGTCCCAATCGGAAGAGGTGTTCCAGTTCACGGCCCGCTTGACACCACGTTCATAAGAGGCGCTGCCCTCAACCCGGCGGAGGGAATCCAGACTGTGACGGGAATATGCCCGGAACTCCCCTTGTACAAGGCCTTTACCCTCGGCAGGAAGGAAGGCGTCGTCCTCCTCCCTCATACGGAAACCTATCTGCGCCTGCGTCTTGTTCTGTTCCTCACGGAAAAGCAATGTCTGGCCTTCCGAACGCACCTGGCCTTCAAGCGGCAGGAACGCGCCCGTCAAAAGCAGCAATATGAGCCACGACCTTTTCATTGCAGTTCCAAAAGTTTCAGTTTGACTTCCGCCTGGTCGGCGGTGAGGCTCACCGCTTTCAGGCTGCTGGCATATTCGGCCATCCTGACCTGCCTGGCGCTGCCGTCGGAAAAGGCGGCCACACCGTCGAAGGCCAGCACATACACACCCTTCAGCACTTCTACCTCGCATCTTCCGTTCACAAAGGCGGGATAATCATAAGTCTCTCCCGTGTTCAGGTTGCGGAAATAATTGCCGGGCAAACTGTTATCGACAGTCAGGGCCACTATCGGCTCCTCCGAGTCAAGCAGCAGGGTCACTTTGCAGCACAGATTCTCCCTGGAGCATGACACCAGGGACAGCAACGAAAGTATGACAATCAGTTTCCTCATAGCTTGAAATCCAATTCCATTCCGAAATAAGGCGTGGACGAGCGACGGACATAGGCTCCGTTCATGTGATAGTCGGGCGCTATGGCCAGCAGCCTGTTCACAAAGAGTGAAAATGCCATCTTGTCGCCAAGGAACTTCTTGGTGGCCTTCAGGTTGAAGTAGGTGGCGAAAGGGACCAGATAATTATATTCCATGGAGCTGGATTCCAGGATAAGATAGCGGAGGACGGGGTCCTGCGAGTCCGCCTGGGTGTAGGGATGCTCCACAAGGTCTTTGTCGATGTAGGAAACAGGTACGGTGGAACGCGGGATGGGATAGTGGTTGCTGAACCATGAGGTCTGGCAGGAAAGGGACAGGATGAGCCCCAGGCGGGGAATCTGCGTATCCATCATGATATTGGTATTCAGCTGGGTAAAGGTGCTTCCGTCGTTCACCTCATAGTAGCCGGCGTAGTCATAGCGGCTTCCGCTGACGATAGCCGTGGGAATATAGTAGAGCGGGACGCTGTTGGTGTTCTTGGTGATGAACCAGGCGCCGTTGGCTGTAATCCTGGAGTTTATGGCCGGGATGCGGGGGAAGGAGAACGTAAATTCAACTCCCTGCTTCCGGGTCTGGGAGCCGTTGGCGGTGATGCCGTAAGACTGCAGCACCACATCCTCGCTCCAGGGCAGCAAAGTAACGTCCGGAGGGCCTGCAAGGGCGCTTTTGTCTATCCCACTGCCATCGTAGCGTTTGATCACATAACGCCCGAAACGGGAACTGCTGCGGAAGCCCGAATTCATGTTTTCATAGAAATAATCCACGGACAGGCGGAAGCCGTTCCAGGACGCATCCGCTCCGACCTCCCACTTGAAGTTCCGCGCCGGCCCGAGGGAATAATTGGTCGGATCCTCCTTGTACACAAACATATAGGCGCGGCGAAGATGGGTTTCCACGGGCCAGTAGTTGAATTCCTGGATGTCACCGTAAACCGGCTCCGGGTACAGCATATCCATCGTGGGGAATTTCGTGTGCAGGCCTGCACCGGCGTAGATGCCGATGTCCAGCCGGTGGTTTTTAAAAATGATTGCCGGAAAATTGTAACGCAGGTTGGCCCTGGGGTCCACATAAGGTTTCCCGTTGACCTCGAAAGCCTTACCGGCGCCGAGCATTGCGCTCACCCGGGCTCCGGCCGACCATTCAAGCGTTCCCTTGCCGGCCTTGACACTGCCGCTCTCCTCGGCGAAAAACGAGAGCTGGTGATG
>CAMOVV010000015.1 GCA_946627685.1 uncultured Bacteroidales bacterium | reverse complement strand
GAGTTTCATGGCGTAGTAGGCGTTGCCTCCCTGGTTGTTGATATTGGCTCCGTTCCTGTAAATGCGGTCCTCGGGGAAGAAATCGGGATTCCTGGAACCGTCGCTGCCGTATGAGGAGGTGACGAGATAGCCTGGGAGCAGGCCGTCGGGAGACTCATAGACAGGACCGTCGATGATGAAATTCATGGACCATACGAACATTGTATCGTAGTTCATCCAGGGCTGGAGCCAGCCGTCCTTGACGATGACGGGGTGGCCCAGGATGTTCTGGGTATCTTTTGTGTGCTCATGTCCCGGAAGCCCCTGGGAATTGTAAACGGGGATCCGGGGGGTGAGCTTTTCGGTCTTCGGGGCGGTGTTGCACCCGGCAAGGGCCGCAGCCAGCGCGACGAGGAAGACAGTTCTTTTAAATTTCATGATTCTCAGATTGTTTCGGTCATTTCATACTCAAGGACGCCTCCTCCCATTACCTGGTCGTAGGTGATGGTCTTGAGGTCGAGAGGCTTGCCGTTGAGGGTGACGGACTTTACGTACTTGGCCTTTTCGGAAAGGCCGTTTGCCTTGATTTCCAGGCTCTTGCCATTGGGGAGGGCGAGCTTCATCCAAGGGGCCTGGGGCGCTCCGAAGACATATTCTCCGCTGACGGGATCCACGGGGTAGAAACCGAATGAGGAGAAGAGGTACCAGGCGCTCATCTGTCCGCAGTCGTCGTTTCCGCAGAGGCCTTCGCGGGTGTCGGGATAGAAGTTGTCGATGATTTGCCTCACGATGTCGGCAGTCTTTCCAGGCTGGCCGGCGAGGGTATAGAAGTAAGCCATGTGGTGGCTGGGCTCGTTGCCGTGGGCATACATGCCGATGAGGCCGGTGACGTCGGGAGAGCTTTCGTTGCCGGTCAGGTCGCCGGTGTTGGAGAACAGCTGGTCGAACTTCTCCATGAAGGCCTCCTTGCTGGGGAAGAGGGCCACGAGGGCGTCGAAGTCATGCTGCACGTGCCAGGTCCACTGCCAGGCGTTGCCTTCCGTGTAGTCCCTCACGCCCATGCGGAAGCCGGGAAGGTCGATGTCGTAGGGGCTGAAGTTGGGCCTGAAGTTGCCCTTGGTGTCGCGGACGCGGGAGAAGCCTGTCTCGGGGTCGAAGAGGTTGCGGAAGTTGTAGGAACGCTTCATGAAGAATTCCGCGTCTTCCTTCTTTCCGAGTTTTTCCGCCATTTTGGCCACGCAGTAGTCGTCGTAGCAGGCTTCCATGAGCCTGGACTGGGACTCTACGTCGGAGATGTCGAAGGGGAAGTAGCCGTATTTGTTGTAGTTGGACCAGTCGGACTTGTTGTGGTCGGCCGTCATGGAGTGTTTCACAGCCTCGTAGGCAAACTCGGGGTCGAAGGAGGTGTCGCCCTTGAGGAAGGCGTCCACGATGGGGTTCACGGCGTGGTTGCCTATCATGCACCAGGTCTCGCAGAGGCCGTATTCGTTGGTTACGAGGAGGCCGGTCTGGCGGTATTTCTCGAGGAGGGACTTGATGAGGTCGGAGTTGATTTCGGGATAGATGAGGTTAAGGAAGGGATGCTCGGCCCTATAGGTGTCCCAGAGGGAGAAGTTGGTGTATTTGTGGGTGCCGTCGCCCTCGTGGATTTCGTGGTCCCAGCCTTCATACCTGCCGTCAACGTCGGAGACGAGGTTGGGCATGAGGAGGCAGTGGTAGAGGGAGGTGTAGAATCCCCTCATCTTGTGGATGTCGCCGTCTTTCATCTCGACCCTTGAGAGATAGGTCTCCCAGGTGGCGTCCGCCGCCTTGCGCACTGCGTCGAAGTCCCATCCGGGATTCTCCGTCTCGAGGTTCTTTCGCGCGCCATCGACGCCGGTGGTGGAAAGGGCTACCTTCACATCGACGTTCTCGCCTTCCCCGGTCTTGAATTTCAGGAGGGCCTTTACGACGGTGCCGTTGATTTCCCTAAGGTCGCTTGTGGCTCCGTCTGCGAAGGAAACGACTGATTCTATGGGCTTTGAGAACTTGGCCACGAAATAGTACCAGTGGTCTTTTACAAAGCCGGTGGAGCGGCGCATGCCCACCACGGTATTCTCGTCCTCTATCTTGATGAAGGCGGAAGAGGGCCTGTCGCCGATTCCGGATTCGAGGTCGATGAGGATGCCGCTGTTATCGTTTGCAGGATAGGTGTAGCGATGGTATGCGGTGCGGGGAGTGACCGTAATCCTGGCGGTCACGCCGTAGTCGTCGAGCTTGACGGAATAGTATCCGGCCGCGGCTTCTTCGTTGTCGTGGGAGAAGTGTGAGCCGTAGCCCTTGTAGCCGGCGACTTCCTTTATGGATTTCAGGTGGTAGAGGGGGTCGTCGCTGGGCGTCAGGTCTTTGGCGGGGACGGAGATGGGGACTTCTCCGGTGACGGGAAGGAAGAGGATATCGCCCATGTCGGAGGCTCCGGTGCCGCTGAGGTGGGTGTGGGAGAATCCGATGATGTAGGAAGATTCGGAGTTGTAGCCCGAGCAGTAGTTCCAGTTGCCGTTGGGGCAGAGGTTGTCGGGGCCTGCCTGCACCATTCCGAAGGGAACCTGGGCGGAAGGGTGGGTGTGCCCTACTGAAGCCGTTCCGATGAAGGGGTCCACGTAGGAGGTCAGGCGCACGGCTTCTTTCTTTTCCGCGCAGGAAACAGCCGCCGCAAGGGCTCCGGCCAGGATAATGATTTTAGTTAGTCTCATGGTGTGTTATTGTTTATGATTTGATTTTGAATACATGATGGCCTGAAGGGACTTCAACCGGCTTGTCTTCGCCGGGCAGCCAGAGAAGGCCGGTGCTGTTGGCCGGAATCGTTACCCTGTATGTTATTACGTCTCCCGAGCGGGTCCATCCGGAGATGATTCTGCCATAGGGGGAGTCGTGGTGGCAGCTGAAACTGTCAAGCCCCTCGGGGAAGCCCGGCCGGAGGATGACCCTCTTGAAGCCAGGAGCCCCGGGGTCCGGCTGGATGCCTCCAATCCACCTGTAGAACCAGGCGTAAATGTCGCCGTACATGATGTGGTTGTCGGACATGTCCCTGGCCGCCGTCACGTCCCAGTTCTCCGTAAAGGTGGTCTTGCCGTTCACGATCCACCATCCCCAGGAAGGGTAGGTCTCCCTGACGGCCATCTTGTAGGCCTCGTCGAGGTAGCCGTTCATGGCCAGGGCGTTGGGGACGTACTTTGCCCCGTGGACTCCGGCGTCGATGTGGCAGCCATTGGAGCGAATCATCTCCGCCAGCCTTGCGGCGACCTTTTCCCTCGCCTCGTCGGGAACCACCCCGAAACACAGGGGCATGCTCTGGCTCGTCTGCATCCCGTCGGCGTAGATTCCCGTTTCAGGGTCCAGGAAGGTGTCGTTGATGGCATCCCTCACTTTTTCGGCGAGGTCGGCATAGTACCTCGCATCGGCGTTTTTCCCGAGCAGGGCGGCCGCCTCCGAGAGGATTATGCAGTCGATATAGTGGAAGGTGGAAAAGATGAGCTGGGGATTGGATTTTTCGGTCACCGGCACCCAGTCGCCCCTTCCCCAGTGCGAGATGAGGTTTTCCGTGTGCGCGGTTGCGAAATCTACATATCTCTTGATATTGTCGTAGCAGTCCCTCAGGGGCTTGTCGTCGCCGTAGAAAAGATAGAGCTCCCAGGGAATCAGGGCTATGGTGCTGGTCCAGTCAAGGCCGTTGTCTCCCTTGTCTTCGCCTCCTCCGAGGCCCCAGCCGTCCGTGGGTATGATGTCGGGAAGCACTCCGTTGGGAAGCTGTGCGTCCCGGTGGTCGGCCATCCATTTCTCGTAAACGGTGAATCCGTCAAAGTTGTAAAGCCCGGTCTCGACCGCGATATGGGCGTCTCCCGTCCAGCCGTTTTTCTCCCTCTGTGGGCAGTCCGTCGGGTATCCGACGAGGTTTGAAAGATAGGCCATCCTGGCCGCCTGCCCGATTTTCTCGAGCATTTCGGAGGAGGCTTCAAGGTTCCCCGCCTCGGGGACGTCCGAGTGGACGAAATATGCCGTGAGGCTGTTTTCATCGAGGGAAAGGGGCTCGGTGGAGTTCACCTGCACATACCGGAATCCCTTGTAACTGAACTCAGGGGTGAACGCCACCCCGTCTTTGCCGAGGAAGAGGCTGTCGGTCTGGAAGGGCTCGGTTTTCTTGTCTCCGCGGTAGTGGTAGTCGATGTTGGTCTGGTCGAGATGGCCGTCTTCGAAGAGCCTCTCGCCGTAGCGAAGGGCCACTCCGGTACCTTCCCTGCCTTTTATTGATACGGCCACCGTGCCGGAGAGATTCTGTCCGAAGTCATACACCCAGCTGGTGTCGTTTATCTTGTTGAGCGTTGCGGTTTTGTATTCCTTGCAAAAGCGCATGGGACGGAGGGCCTGGGCCACGAGCCTCCTCGTGGGAGACTGCCTCCTGAGCGGGCTGTGCCAGAGGCTGTCGTCGAATCCTGTTTCATTCCATCCGGGCATTTCCCTTCGTGCGTCGTAGCGCTCTCCCGTGTAGATGTTGTTGTAGATTATGGGGCCGTCGGAGAAGGCCTTCCAGGAAGTGTCGGTGGGGATGGTGACGGTGCCGCCGTCTTCGTAGGTGAGTCGGATGTCCATCCTGAATGCGGGACGGGCCCTCCAGTAGGCTTCGTGGTAGTCCCAGGCCGCCTTGGGCTGGTGGTTGTACCAGGTGTTCCCGAGGACGACCCCTACGGCGTTGGCCCCTTCCTTTATGTAGGGAGTGATGTCCCAGGTCGTGTAGAGGATGCGCTCGTCATAGCGGGTAAAGGCCGGGTCGAGAATCCTGTCCCCGATTATCCTTCCGTTGATATAGAGGATGTTGGCTCCTGCGGAAGCGATATATGCCCTTGCCGAGACCACCTTCTTCCCGACGGAAAATTCCTTCCTGAAAAAGGGAGCCGGCCCCCAGTGAACGTCCTTCCCGTCATCAATCCACTGCCCATCCTTGCTCCAGGAGTCCATCACGGCCATTTCGAACCATTCCGCCTTCGAGGAAATCTCCCTGCCGGACATATCCCCGACAGTCACCTTCCACCAGTAGCGGGTGAATGGCTCCAGGGGTTTTCCGGCATAGGTGACGAGACGGTCGTCCGATTCCACCGTTCCACTGTCCCAGAGCGAGCCTTTTCCTGCCTCCACCGCCTTTTTGTCCGTGCCGACGACAATCCTGTAGGAGGTCTGCCGCGCTCCCTCGCGGGAATCGGTCATCCGCCAGGAAAGCCTGGGAGATGGATTGTCTATGCCCAGCGGACAGACAAGGTGTTCGGCTTCAAGTCCTTCTATCCTTGTCTGGGGCCTCCTGCACATGACGCATAGCAGCATGCAGGCTATAAGGGCTGATCCAATGGCGATTCCGGCTGGTACAGGGCGTTCTTTCATCTGGCTGTGGGTTTTACGGAGCAATATCGGGTTAAGTCACGTTCAAAGCATAAATATAGCAATAATATTTTACACAAAAAAGCGACGGGACCCGAAAGCCCCGCCGCAAATAGTTTCTGAAGATGTGTCTGTATTTACCTCAGATTGGCGTTGTTGTCCTTGAGGTTGGGGTTCAAGGTGGCGTCGCTCGTGGGGATATCCAGGAAGTAGTCGTGCTTGGTATAGGGTCTCTGCAGCTCAAGCATTGACAGGGCAGGTATTAAGTCTGACGGCTCATACCTCCAGCCTTTTGACATCGACGGGGGATAGGGCATCATCGGACCTGCTGAATCCGCCGTGGTGGTGGCCTTCTCCACAAGTTCGAGCCTGATCAGGTCGAACCAGCGGCTCTCGAATTCTCCTCCGGCGAACTCATAGGCCCTCTCCCATACCACTGCATCCAGGAACTGCTCCGCTGTCAGGCCGGAAAGGCTTTCGGATGTCGTGCCTACGCCGGCCTTGGCGCGGTTGCGGACCTGGTTGAGGCAGTCGTATGCCATGGCATTGGGCGAGCCGTCCACACGGCACTGCGCCTCGGCGTAGGTGAGCAGGACGTCGGCATAGCGCAGCATGATTATGTCGCGGCCGTTATACCAGGTGGCGCAGGCGTTCATGTTGTTCAGCCAGTTTCCACCGGGGCCTTTTTCGTCCCAGGTCCATCCTTCAGTGAGGTCGTCCGCCCACCATTTCCGGTACATCGGGTGGCCGATCTGGAGTTCCTGCCAGGTCTTGTGTTTCACCTCTCCGCCTTCTGTATAGTAGAAATCGGTTACGAATGTGAAATCCTTGCGTTCCCCTTCAGGGAAGTAGATGAAGAAGTAGAGTTCGGACTGGAACAGGTACCATCCGTTGAAGGGGTCGTCGGCAGGGCGGCTGGGATTCGGGGAGCGTACGGAATATCCGTCGTCGGTGCCGTCGCAGGCAATGAAGAGAAGGACTTCCTCCTTCCCCTGATGCGTATTGGGTTTCCAGTAGGGATCCCAGATCTGGTAGTAGTGGTCATAGAGGCCCAGGCCGTATGTCCCGGCATTGTCGATGACCTCTTTTGCCTTGTCCATCGCCAGTCTGTAGTCGGCATTCCCGCCGTTGCAGGGGAAACCCGCCCTCTGGAGGTAAACTTTTGCGAGGAGGGCCTTTGCGGCAGCGCGTGTAACGCTTCCTCCGTTGGAAAGGAGAGGATTGTCATATTTCAGCGGCAGCCATTCCTCCGCTTTCTTGAGGTCGTCTACGATGAGTCCGTAAACATCCGAGGAAGGGGAAACGGTCAGGCTCCTGTCTTTGTCGGGGTCGTAGGCCGTAGTTACCAGCGGGATATTGTTGAAGTAGCGTACGAGATAGAGGTAGGTGTATGCCCTTATGAAATGGGCCTGGCCCACAAGCTCATGGAGCTTCGTGTTGTCTCCTCCATCGTCTTCTATGGCGTTGTTGATGATGGAGTTGGCTTGGTTTATCACGTTCCAGCACCTTTCCCATCCCTTTGTGATGTATCCGTCGCCGGCCGCGGAGATCGGTGAATTCGTCTCGCACTGTCCGTCCTCTTCCCTCACAGGGGGGAGTCCGAGCCTGTCGTCCGAGCTGTTCTGTTTGCATTCGGGACTTTCATAAGGACGGGTCATGGCTCTCTGCCAGATCCAGTAGAGTCCGTTTATCATGAGCTGCATGTTGTCAGTGTTGCTCATGAGATTCTCCGTGGTGACCATTCCCCTTGGATCTTCCTTGAGGAACTCGTTGTTCCCGGTACAGGAGAAGAGGAGAGCAAGTGCCGCCACGCATATCGAAGAGGTTATAATCTTTTTCATACTCTTGTTCTATTTAGTGGTCAATACCTGGAAATTAATAAGTTATGGTCAGACCGAATGAGAGGGATGCCGGGAGCGGATAGGCGTAGTAGTCGCAGCCGGCGGAAACGTCATTGCCGTCGCTGTTGGAGTTGACCTCAGGATCGTAGCCCTTGTATTTCGTGATGGTCAGGAAGTTCTGTCCGCTCACGGAAACCTGGACGTCAGCCCACTTGAAGACCTTTCTGGGTATCCTGTAGGCCAGGCTGAGGTTGCGCAGCTTGATGTAGCTTGCATCCTGCATATAGTGGTCGGAGAGCATCTGCACCTGGGCGGAATTGCTGCCGGCCTTGCAGAATTCAGCATTGGGTTTGGAAGGAGTCCAGCGGTTCTTCGAGGTCGCGGCTGTGTACCATCCTTCCTGACGCTCGTTGATCATCATGTACGTATAGTTGAGGACGTCGCGTCCGAATACCGCATCAAAGAGGATATTCATCGTGAAGTTCTTCCATGTCACGGTGTTGTTGAAACCTAGCGAAAGATCGGGGTTGGACTTGCCGATAATCTCGTAGTCGTCGGGGTCGTAGGAATGGTCTCCGTCCTTGTCATAGTACTTGTAGTCTCCGGGATACTGGCCGTAAAGGGCGGCCTCTGCGGACTCGCTCTCCTGCCAGATGCCCAGGTAGTGGAGACCCCTTATCGCACCGAGGGCTTCTCCCTCCATAATCACGAAAGGAGAAATCTTTCCGGTTCCGCGGAAGGTGTCACCGTAGATGATGTCGTTCTCTCCGATGTTTGTCACCTTGTTGACGTTGCGCGCCAGGTTGAGGTTCATGTCCCAGTTCCAGTCCCTGGTCCGGATGACGTTGTAGCGGATACCGATTTCCCAGCCCCTGTTCATCATTGAACCCACGTTGGTGGTGATTTCGGTGCGTCCGTATTCCTTGTCGCCTCCCGAATAGCCGGGAACGTTCACTCCTGCGAGCAGGTCGGTGGTGTTTTTCTTGTACCAGTCGAAGGTGAATCCGAGACGGTCGTCCCAGAGTCCGAGGTCAACTCCGATATCTGTCTGTGCGGTGGTCTCCCAGGTAAGGTTGAGGTCGGATCCGGCCTGGTCCATGTAGGCCGCCACGATGCTCCCGGTTCCCCAGGTCATGTCCTTGCCCCTGGCGGAGGTGTAGGTGGCATAGTTGCCCACGGCCTGGTTGCCGGTCTTTCCCCATCCTCCCCTGATCTTCAGGGTGGAAACCAGCTCCTGATCCTGCATGAACGGCTCATTGGCTACGTTCCAGGCGAGCGAGAAGGAAGGGAAATAGCCGAATTTCTTGCCGTCGCGGAACTTTGAGGAACCGTCGGCGCGGAAGTTGGCAGTCAGGTAATAGCGGTTGGCATAATTGTAATTGACTCGTCCGAAGAAGGAACGCATCGCGGAGTTCCAATAGCCTGAGCCCACGGATATCATCGGGGCGGAAAGGCCGAGGTTGTTCCACTTGAAGCTCTCGATGGGCAGGTTCTGCGCATTCCCGCTCAGGGATTCCCCGGAAGAACGGGTCTCCTCGAAACCGGCCATTGCCTGGAAGTTATGCACGTCCGCAAAGGTCTTTGTATAGGTGAGATACCCATTGAGCAACCAGCTTTTTGAGTTACTTGAACTCTTGCCGGCAATGGCGCTGGTCCCGTTGTTCCTTTCCGAACTCTGGTATTCGTTGTGCCAGCCGTTGCTTTGCGACATGGAGAACTTGCCGTTGAAGTCGAGGCCGTCCAGGATATTGACCTTCAGGTTGAAGATGGCGCTCCCGGAGTTTGAGTAGTTGCGGTCATCGTTGGTTGTCAGAAGGACAGGGTTGAGGAGGGTGCCGGTTCCTTTTCCGTTTGAGGAGTAATGCCCCGTGACGGGGTCGATGACGGGTTCGATCGGTGCCCAGAGAAGGGCGGTGATCGGCAGGGAGGTGTAGTTGCTGTCCGAGAAGGTGGCGTTCTGGCTTTCTCCGTGGCCTACATTAAGCTCTGTCTGGAGGGTGACCCGGTCACTGAGGTCAAGGTCGAGTTTACCGCTGATGCCATACCCCTCGGACCAGTTGTTCCTAAGGGTTCCGTTCCTCTTGTTCCAATAGGGGGAAAGGTAGTACCTCACGCGGTCGCTTCCTCCGGAGATGGCGACTTTGTGGTTCTGTGACACCGCGGTGCGGAAGATTTCGTCCTGCCAGTTGGTGGTCGGGCCGTTCTTGAAGGTGTTCAGTTCTTCATCTGTCCAGGTGTAGAACCCAGCCTCCGAGTTCAGCTTGGCGAAGTCATAGGAGTTGAGCATGTCGTACCTGTTGATGATCTTGTCAACGGATACGTCTGAGTAGAGGTTTACGGTAGGCTTCCCTGTCCGTCCCCTCTTGGTGGTAACGAGGATGACGCCGTTGGCTCCGCGGGATCCGTAGATCGCCGTAGCTGAGGCGTCCTTCAGAACCTCGATACTCACGATGTCGTTTGCGTCAGGCATGCCTCCGTAGTTGCCGTCAACCACGATGAGGGGGTCGTTCCCTCCCTTGATGGAGTTCGTACCCCTGACTCGGATCGTGCTGCTGCGGCCTGCGCTTCCGTTGGTCCTGCGCACGGTAAGTCCGGATACTTTTCCCGCCAGGACGCTCACATAGGTGCTTGCTGGCTGGTTGATGAAGTCTTTGGCGGCTACGGTGGCCACGGCGCCTGTGAGGTCGCTCTTTTTGACGGTACCGTAACCGATGGCGATAGCTTCTTCAAGTGCTTCCACATCCGGTGACAGCTGGATGTTGACTGTCGAAGAAGAGGGGGATACCTGTTGGGTGAGGTATCCGATGAATGAGATCTCGATCTTTGCGCCCTGAGGCACATCGATGGTGAAGTTTCCATCCATGTCGGTGTTCGTGCCGACATTGGTGCCGACCACAACGATGCCGGCTCCCGGTACGGGGGCCCCGTTCTCATCGGTCACCGTTCCCCTTACGGTTCTGGACCTCTGGGGTTCCTGGGTGGAAGGCGCATTCCCTGCGGACAGCGTGCTCGCGGGGAATACAATCGTCCCGGCCGCGATCATGAGGCCGAGGAGACTTGTTCCAATGATTTTTTTAAACATTACGGGTAAGTTTAGTGAGAATATTGGTTAAAGTGTATAAAAGTGTAGGTCAGGTTTAGAATCTGGCTGTAATATAGTAAATTAATTAAAACGATACAACTCTTTTTTTTTATTTTTGTCGTTTTAAATAGCAATTCTATCCCATGCCGGCGCCGGGATGTCGAATTTTTTTGAAAAAAGATAAAAACTGATTATTTTTAATCATCGCATAGATATTTTGAAACAAACTTGAAAATGAAAAAGCTGGTAAAAATCCTGTGCATTGTCGTGGCTGCGTTGCTCCTGGTCGGATTCGGAATCCATTGGGGCCTGAAAACCTGGGGAAAAAGGAACCCGGTGGGGAATGTCGTGGATGCAGCCTACAGGTCACTTTTCCAAAAGGAAAGCAACCCGTCCGTGGATGAGTTCAAGAAACTCATGGGCGGAATGGCCCTCGGCGTGTGCCATCCTTATGACGATCCCTACAACATGTCCCTCCTGAAAGGGGCGAATATCGGTTGGATCAGGATCGACCTTCCCGGGGACCCTCCGTATGAAGTGGATGCAGACGGCAATCCTGTCCCGGGACCCGACGGGGGGTTGGTGGAGACCAGATGGTACAAAGGCTTCAAGGAGAGATGCCGGTTCTACCGCGAAAACGGCCTGAAGGTCATGGCCGTCACTCCCTATCCCGACGACATGCTCAATGTCATCGGGGAACTGGAGATGTTCCGCAGCGGCACAGACGCTTTCAGCGACAGGTTCCTCAGGATGGTGGATGCCTTCAGCACCTATTATGCGAATGACCTTACCTCGGGGGACAAGCTTGTCAACTGTTTCCAGATTTCCAATGAACTCACCGTGCAGAAATGGCAGGGCGCCCTCACCCTTGAGCAGATAGGACAGTACCAGAATGTCCAGATGAAGGCCATGCACGAGATCTGCCGCAATGCCGGAGTCCCCATCGGCTACAACATCGCATGCACGGAAGAGGGAATGTGGAAGTATCCCAACCTCATGCAGAAATATGCCGATGACTTCGACTACGTGGCCCTCGACCTCTACCTCGGTTGCTTCGAGGACAGGTTCACCGACATCAGGCTTTTCGAGATACTCCTCCGTACCCTATGGCAGATAAGCAAGAAACCCATCATGCTGGCCGAGTTCGGGTACATTTCCACCGGCAGTCCCAAGGACGCCCGCCAGAGGGCTTCCTACCTTAGGAATACATTCGGGGAGGAATTCGGGACCGAGGAAAAGATAAAGGCGAACATCGGCCCCTTCCTCGACAAGTGGGAATCCATAGTCGGACGGGAGTCGTCCCTTGTCCGCGAAGCCAGGAGGAGGCTTGAGACGGAAGGAGAGGAGTCTGCCGTGGCCTATGTCTTCCAGCCTTCGGAGATTTCCCATCTGTACAAGGCCCTTCCCGACGGCTACAGGCTCCGCAAGTACGACCATACCGAGGAAGGCCAGGCCGGAATGTACACC
>CAMOVV010000014.1 GCA_946627685.1 uncultured Bacteroidales bacterium | reverse complement strand
GTCAGTATGGAAAAGATTTTTTTCATCGTCTTAGCTGTTTTTTGCAAAGGTAAGGTCCCGATTGCAGGAACAGCAGGACAGAAAGATATTTAATCAGGATTTTTTAGAATACTTCTTCCTGAAGGCGGAAGGGGTGAGTCCTTCGTGGCCGCGGAAAAACCGTGTAAAATAGGACGGATCGTCAAGCCCGACTGCATCGGAGACCTCGCTCACGGACATCTCGGTATTCAGAAGCAGGCTGCGGGAAAGGGCGAGGCGGGAAATGGCTATCCACTCCGAGGCGGAATGGTTCGAGTACCTCCTTACATGATGGTTGAGAAGGTCCGCTCCCACCCCGAGGTCGGCTGCATAGGACGAAACGCCCGCGAGGCGGCGGCTCCGGTCGAAAACCATGTCTATGAACCTCTCCGTCAGGCTGCTGCCCTGCCCGTGTTCGTCTTTCCGAAGATGGGCGATGACAAAATCGAGACCGCTCTTGAGGTAGGAGACGTCTTCCGTCAGGCTCCCTCCCTCGCCCAGGCTTTCATCGAATGCCTCCAGCATCCTGCCAAGGATTTCCCCGATGAAAAGGGCGTCCCCGCGGACGAAGGTCCTCACCGCCGGCTCCGTCTCCCTCAGCACCGGGAATGACGCGTCCTTCAGAAAATCCTCCCTGAATCCTCCGGTGAATCCCTTGCTGTCCTGATAATACTTCACCGAGAAGGGGATTCCCGGCGGAATCAGAAGGAACTCTCCGCTGTGAACGAGGACCGGCCTGCCTCCTGCCTCCAGGAAGACCTGGCCTCCGGTGAGGAACATGAAGCCGTACATCGGAAGCGAGACCGGGGGGATAAGGGGCGCGTGTACCCTGCCCTCCGTGTCCATCCGGCGGATGTAAAGGGGCATCGACAGGTCAGCCCCCGTTTCCCAATATGGCTTTTGCAAGGACATCGGAAGATATTTTTCAAATGTAATAAATAAATGAGAAAGGCAGCTGATTTTTTTATTATCTTTATCGAAACGTACTTGCAGATGAATCTTCCGGCATTCCTGCTGTCACTTCTTTTTTTTGCAGAGCCAGCCCCGTATTCGCTGACCGGAAAGATCGTTGACGGGACGGACGGCGCCCCTTTGGTGGCTGCCGATGTCATCATAACCGATATGGACGACAGCGTTTTGACGCATGGGACTACCGGGGAGGACGGCTCTTTCTCCCTGGAATCGGCCTGGGAGGGAGATTTCCTCCTGACCGTGAAGATGATGGGGTATGATTCCTTTGTCAGCGAGAAACTCCGCGGCTCTCCGGGCGGAGTCCTGGACCTTGGCGAGATAAAGATGAACCGTTCCTCCACCGGACTCGAAGAAGTGACGGTGGTAGGGGAGAAGAACAGGATAGTCTATAAGCTGGACAGGATGTCGATAAGCAGTTCGTCTTCAATCACTGCCGCAGGAGGAACCGCGGTTGATGTCCTCTCCGGCCTTCCTTCCGTGCTGGTGGATGCCGACGGGAACCTCAGTTTCCGGGGCAGCACGGGATTCCTGGTTTACGTTGACGGCAAGCCAAGCCCTCTTGAGGGAACGGCCGCCCTTCTGCAGATTCCCGCCGCTTTGATTGAAGATATTGAGATACTTACGACTCCGTCCGCGCGCTACAGGACCGACGGCGATGCCGGAATAATAAACATCAAGACAAAGAAATCCGCTTCAGACCAGTGGAGCGGGCTCTTCACCCTCACCGGAAGCACCCTCGGGACGTGGGGTTTTGACGGAACCCTCAATTACCGGAAAGGCAGGAACAACTGGTACGTCGGGGGAACCCTCCAGCAAATCAAGGGAAGGAGCGATTTCCTGCAGGAAAAAAAGACGGAAGTCCTGGGAATCGGGACCGTCTCCCGTTCAGACGGGGAAAGATGGAGCCGGAACGGCACCTATACCGCCCGCGCGGGGTGGCAGTATTCAGACGGGAATAAACATTCATATTCCCTTGATTTCCTCGGCGGAAGGACGGATTTCTGGAGGGGAGGCGACATGGTTTACGACGAGACCAGGGTTTACTCCGGGACCGGCCTTGGGGAAGACTCCAGGTATGACTCCCACGACCGGTACAATCTCATGAAAGATTTTTACCAGATATCCCATGACTATGTGTGGCGTCCGGACGACAGGAACGAAATATCCCTCAGGAACAGGTTCCGGTATGACGGTTACAGCATCGAATACACCGAGAGCAATATGTTCGATGCGTCGGGGAGCCGTTTCGAAGGCACACGTGGATATGAGGAAGAGCATCATTGGGACTGCGACGCCTCCCTTGCCTATAAGCTTTCCTACAGGGAGGGCGGTCAGCTCGAGACAGGCTTCCAATACACCACCTACAGCGAGCACGGGGGCTACAGGATAAAGTATTGGGACAGGGAAGAAGGCGAATTTGTCTGGCAGGACGACCTGGCCACACCGTTCTACTACCGCCGCCAGGTCTATTCGGGCTTGGCCCCTGCGCCGAGAAGGGTCGCCGCGCAGATGACGGCCGATATGATATGAAGGGGCCTTGCCATTGAATTATTTATTCTCCTTCGAAACTTCGGCCAGGACTCCTTCCCTTTCGAGAAGGGCCATCGCTTCAATCAGCATGCAGCCGCTCAGCTGGGGAGTCATGGCTGCGGGAGAGCCGGGCTTCTTGCGCCAGTCGGGGGAGAACAGGCCTTCGTCATTGCCCTCATTCCAAAGCGTTTCGGCATTGTGGCGTAGAAATTCCACATAGCGGTTCCTCGTGGCCTCCGGCAGTTTCCCTTCAAGAATCAGCTGCGTAAAGTAGCGCACGAAAATACCCTTGAAAATTCCGCCGTCCCTGGCCCCTTCCGGCTGGAGGATTCCGCCCTCCTTGGTGAGATGGTCAATGGTGTAGTCGGCCGCAAGGATGGCGTCTTCAATATATGATTCGTTCCCCGTGAGCTTGAAAAGCTCGACTGCGGCCCCGATGAAGGTTCCCTGGTTGTATGTGAGGCAGAATTTGGCCAGTTTGCCCGTGTCCCCGTTGAGGTTGTCGTAGATTGCTCCGTTGTCGAAGAGATGGGTCTTTTCCCAGGAATATATTTTCTTCGCCCATTCCAGGTCTTCGTCCCTCTTCAGCTCCTGGTAGAGCCTGGCCGCGAGGATGGCCGCAGGGCCGTTGGAACAGGCGTTCTTGCTCCATTCCATACCCTTTTTCCATGTCATTCCGCCTTCCCCCCTTTCGTTCCATGCCGGGACAATCATGTCCCACAGCTGCGTGGCCGCATCCAGGAAACGTTTGTCCCCCGTGGCCTTATATACTCTCAGCGTGGCGATTCCGTTCCATTCCATGTCATCGTAGTACGGGTTCCAGAAACCGCCTTCATTGGCGGCGGGTACACCCTCGTACCACTGGTCGTAGAGGTCCTTGATACGCGGGTCTTCCGTCCTGACAAACCAGTCGGTGAACACGTCCAGCGCATGCGCCTGGGGCCAGTAGTGGAAGGTCGTGTCTCCGGCGCTGTCGTAGTTGCAGTAATGCTTTTCCGTGTTCCAGAAATGATTGACAAGGGCGACCGAGGATGTGTCTGCCCTTTCTGCCCAATAGGTATCGATATGCCTGTGGTTCCGGCAGCCTGCCATGGCCAGGAACAGCATCGCCATAAAGATGACTTTTTTCATGATGATTTTGAGATTATGTACGGATACAAAAATACTAATATGTCAGGATATTGCAAGTCTTCCGTTCCCGGGATTCCATTGGAATAATGAAAGCAAATGCTTATCTTCGACTTTATAAACCGTACACACCACTATGAAGCGATTTTTGCCTGTAATTTTCTGCTTTATGGCCGCGCTGCCATTGTCCGCCGGCCCCAGACATTCGTTTGAAACTTCATATCCCAGTTACAAGTCCCTTGTCATGGCCGGCTACCAGGGCTGGTTCAGGGCGGAAGGCGACGGGAACGGAATCGGATTCGGCCATTACGGCTCCGGCAGGCTTTTCGACGACGACCACTGCACCATCGACATCTGGCCGGATGTGAGCGAGTATGAAAAGACTTATGAGACTCCGTTCGTAAAGGCTGACGGCACTCGCGCGAGGGTGTTCAGTTCCACCGACCCTTCCACCACCGACCTTCATTTCAAGTGGATGAGGGATTACGGTGTGGACGGAGTGTTCATGCAGAGATTCTTCAATGCGGCTAAAGCTTCCGCGGCAGGAAGGCCGACGGCTGCCGACAAGATACTTTCCCAGGCCCTTGACGCGGCTTCCAGATACGACAGGGCCATTGCGGTTATGTACGACCTTTCGGGCCTTAGAGCCAGGGGAGAGGATTGTACGGCCATAATGGAGGACTGGAAACGCCTGGTGGACAGCCTGAAAGTCACCAACCAGCCTGGCAGGAAGACCTATCTCCACCACGAGGGGAAGCCTGTCGTGGCCATCTGGGGAATCGGATTCCCCGACCGTCCCTACAACATCCGTGACATCGGGCTTGAGGCCCTGCTGGATTTCTTTCAAAACGATCCGGAGTACGGAGGATGCGCCGTAATGCTCGGCGTCCCTGCGTACTGGCGTACTTTGGGTTCTGATACCACGCCGGACGAATATCTCCACGAGATTATCCGTAAAGCCGACATCGTCTTCCCCTGGACGGTCCAGAGGTTCTCTCCTCTTCTCCACAACGAGGGCGACAGGATAAGGGATTTCTTCAAGAAAGACATTTCATGGTGCAAGGAAAACGGGGTGGATTACGCCGCTACGGTTTATCCGGGATTCAGCTGGCACAATCTCAGCATCAGGGAGTTCCCTGATGACATCAAACCCGTCGGGAGCATCCCCCGCCAGGGAGGCCGGTTCTTCTGGCAGCAGATTTCCACCGCCATCGGCTGCGGAGCCGAGATGCTTTATGTCGCCATGTTTGACGAAATAGACGAGGGCACCGCCATATTCAAATGTACCGGCGACAGCCCCGTCGCGGCCAAATCTGAATTTATCGGCATGGACGGCAAGCCTTCGGACCATTATCTCTTCCTTACAGGCGAGGCGTCCAGGACTCTCAAGGGAGAGCGGCCTCTGTCGATGAAGATGCCACAGAGGACATTTGCCAATCCTGTCATTCCGGGAGACGCCCCCGACCCGACGCTCATTCGGGTAGGCTCGACCTATTACGCCGCCGCCACTTCGGGAAACTACGCTCCGGTTTATCCTATATTCAAGTCCTCCGACCTTGTCAGCTGGGAGCAGTGCGGCAACGTGTTCGACACTTTCCCTGAATGGACATCGGGAGATTTCTGGGCTCCTGAGTTCGTTGTCCGCGGAGGCCTTGTCTATTGCTACTACACGGCAAGGAGGGCGTCCGACGGCATTTCATGCGTGGGTGTCGCCGTGGCCCCATCGCCCGAAGGCCCGTTCGAGGACAAGGGAGTAATCGTGGAGTGGGGGAGCGAAGCCATCGACTCATTCGTGTTCGAGGACGAAGGCACGGCTTATATTACCTGGAAGGCTTATGGCTTGGATGACAGGCATATAGAGCTTCTGGCCGCCCCTTTGTCGGAGGATGGACTGAGCCTGGCCGGGGAGCCGTTCACCCTGCTCACTGATTCTGTTGACCAGGGCATGGAAGGACAGATTGTATTCAAGAGCGGCGACTACTACCACATTCTTTATTCCGCCCTTGACTGCTGCAGCCCGAGGAGCGATTACGAAGTCCGTACGGCCCGTTCCCGCACTTTCAGGGGCCCGTACGAGTTCAATCCCCACGGAGCCATCCTGAAAGGCGACGGCGCCCTGATCCAGTCCGCAGGCCACGGAACGGCAGCCCGCACTCCGGACGGAAGGATGATGTATCTGTGCCACGCCTTTTTCAGAGGTAACGGATTGTACCTCGGCCGCCAGGGAGTCCTTCATTCCATAGCCGTCGGCAAAGACAACTGGCCGGTGGTCGAAACCGGGTCTGCAGCTGCGGGTCTCCAGCCGATGCCGGTCTCCGCTGCCACGGTGCAGTCGCGTTCCCTTGGCTTCAGGGACGGGTTTACGTCTGCGTCCCTTTCTCCCCAGTGGCTGCATCGTCACAAAGAGTACACCCCGGAGTACACCATCCGCAAGGGGACTCTCTCCCTGCGGGGCTCGTCTGACCTTACCCACGTTCTGTGCGTCAGGCCTCTTTGCCCTTCGTACAGGTTCGAGGCCAGGGATGTTTCCGGCCGCGGCGGGCTCGTGTTCACCGCGGGGGAGCGCCGCCAGATTATGTTTGTCCTTGATTCTGGAGAACTTAAGGCAGTGTCCTGCGGCTCGAAGGGAAAGGAAACGGTGGCATCCGTGAAATATCCCGGCAGGAAGGTGAATCTGGCAGTGGAGGTGGATGACGTTTTCACCCTGAAATTCATCTGGAGCAAAGACGGCGCGACCTGGAACGAGCTCGGCGGCTGCGATGCAGCATCCGTTTCCGGAAAAGCGCAGTACCGTCCCGGCGTGATTGCCCTCGACGGCGGCGTCCGGCTCACGGAATTTGCGATGGAACCGATTGAAAAAGAGTAAAGTGAATTTGGGAGAAACGGTCTTATTCCAGCCGGTAGCTTACAAAAGCTATGTGTCTGGAATCAGGCGCCCATGAGTTTACGTTTATGGTGCCCTGACCTCCGAACAGTTTCAGAAGCGTGCGGACTCTTTTCCCTTTGCGGGTCATTATCCTGAGACATACGTGTTTGTCGGGGAGATGCTCGTCAGGTTTGAGGTCTCCAGCCTGATAGGAAAGGAAGACGACTTTCTTGCCGTCGGGGGAGACGTGCGGGAACCAGGAGTTGAGGTCCTTGTCGAAGGTCATCTGGCGCTGGTCTGAACCGTCTGCATTCATCCTCCATATCTGCATAAGGCCGCTGCGTACCGAATTGAACCATATATGGCGGCCGTCGGGGGAGTATTCGGGACCGTCGTCGAGCCCCGTAGCGGAGGTCAGGCGCACTTCCTTGCCTCCTTCTGCCGGGATTGTATAGACGTCAAACTCCCTGCCTCGCTGTGCGCAGTAGCATAGAGTCCTGCCGTCCGGGCTCCATCCGTGAAGATAACTTGGTGAATCAGGCGTAACAAGCCGCGGCTCTCCGCCTTCAATCGGAAGTATGAATATCCTTGAACCTATTAATTTGGCAGACCCTCCGCTTACCGCCAGATACCGGCCGTCCGAAGACAGGACGTGGTCGTTGTTGCAACCCGTAACCTCGCCTGTCGGTATCTCCTCCGGCTGCCCGCCGTCCGGTGCTATCCGCCAGATACGTCCCCCGCTGTTGTATATCAGGTATCGTCCGTCCACAGTCCAGTTCGGCGCTTCAATCCTGCCGGGAAACTCCTTGACCGTCCGGACATTCCCTGTCTTGGTGTCAAGCACCTGGAGGATGCTGGTAAGTTTCTTTTCAGCAGGCTCCGGCGCCAGACTTCCGATAATGTCGCTCATAAGCCGGTGGTGGTCGTTTTCCGGCGAGTGTCCGAGAATAACGACTACGAGTTCTTGAGAGGGAACGATGAATATCCCCTGCCCGTTGAATCCCCGGCAGGAGAACATATCTTCGGGAATATCTTTCCATCCGCGATCCTTGTTCAGCCAGAAGGAGGCTCCATATTTTCCGTCGCTTCCCGACGCCGGAGCGACCGTGAAATCTACCCAGCCTTCAGGGAGAATCTGCTTGTCCCCGATACGTCCGCCGTCGAGGTAGAGTTGTCCGAACCGGGCGTAGTCGCGGGCGGTGACATAGAGGTAGGACGATCCCACCGGGGTACCGGACATATCGGGTTCGAAACAAGGGTTGGCTATGCTCAGCGGAGCAAAAAGCCGCTCCCTCATATATGAGTAGTACTCCTTGTCAGAGCCGAACTTGCTCCGCAGATAGCGCATCGCTATGTTGGTACTGCCGCTGGAGTAGTACCAGTGCGTTCCAGGTTCGTATTCGAGAGGCTTCGAGAGGGCGTACAGGCCCATGTCGGGCTCGCGGAACAACATGAAATTCACATCAGACCTGTTGTTGTACTGTTCTCGCCATTCCAGCCCGCTCTGCATCTGCAGAAGGTCTTTGAGGGTGATGTCTTTACGTCCGTCTTCCTGCCATTGGGGAATATCCATCGGGGCATTGATGTCCACCAGGCCGTCTCCATACATCAGACCTGTCAATGCGTTGGTGAAACTTTTGCCCATGCTCCAGCTCAGGAGCCTGGCGTTACGGTCCAATCCTTCCCTATAGTGTTCCGCCACTATGGCTCCCTTGTGGAGGACGACGAATGCGAATGGCGTGTCTCTGTAGGTGTGGTTCTCAAACAGCGCCTTCGTTACAGGTTCGAGACGAGCGATCTCTTCCGGGTCTCCCATCACTAGCGGATCAGTGTATCCTGGTTGCTGCGGAAGAGGGAAGGAATCAGCGGAAAACGTCTTCCTGCCCTTCCCCCTGAGAAGAGTTACACCGTACCCCTCCCTGAATGCTGCAACGGATTTATACCAGAGAAAACGGCCGGTGGCAGTCTTCTTTTCATAATCGACTTTTACCGCGCTTAACTTTACGGGGAAGAAATCCAGGTCCAGGGCCTTCACTTCAACGGGGTTCCTTCCGGATATGAAGACTGCGGAAGCCATGTTCTTCGCTGCATAACCTGTAATGACAGGCATTAAACCGTTGAGATAGATGCATCCCCCTATGGCGGCCGCAATAACGACAGCTGTCGTTGCCCGGATTATACTATTCGCTTTCATGCTCGTTCTTTTCCTCAAATCTATCCAAACTCCCTCATATTTCCAAACTCTTTTCATTTTGCTTTTAACAAAGCAGGTATATAATGCGAGAAAACGAATTATGGAGACAATCAGTGCATATATTTAGGAAACAGCGGACAACGTCCGAAAGTATCTGTTCGGGAATCCTCCCTCGGGTCCCCTCGTCCCGGTATTCGACACCTCCTTGGGCGGCCTGATGGTCACTTTCTACAATAGTCCTGCGGCGCAACTCAAAGAGGCGGGAATAAGCGAGCGTGGCATCCTGGCCGTGGAATTCGCCTTGAAGAATGGTCGTATAACGAATACTGATGTACAAGAGATGGCCAAAGTCAGTAAGCCAACCGCAACACGGCTATTGGCTTCTTTGTCCGCTTATCTTGAGCTCAAAGGTACGACAGGAAAGGGAACATACTACACCCTCAAAGGGCTCACAATGGGCTCAAAATTCACCGAGTGAGTTGGGCGAAGGACGGCTGATATGATTTGTAAGTATTTGGTTTTCTGAATATTCTTATATTCTATCCTTTAATTCCAAAGGGCTCACAAAGGGCTCACGCCAGCATAGCTTTGAATTATTAAACACGCTGACTTGCTTTGAAGGAAATCCTCATATACATCGGACTTGCCGCTTTAGCTGCTCTCGTTCTCTATCTGATAGTCAAGTCTATCGTAGAGAGTATCAAGCGTGAGCAGTTTCGTAAGAAGAACCGTGAGACGCAGTTCTCAGGCAGCGCTGTAAAGGAAGAGAAAGGATTCTGGGCATCACTGTTTACGCCCATATATAGCAGCCGGGCAGAAGCCTTTCTTGTTTTGAAACATTACTGCGAGAATCAGCGTATTGAGCGATATTTCAGATAAAAAGCGCTACATTTGCTTCTGTTAGCAAGAGCAATTAACATTTTACCAATCGAAACTTCTACTGCGAGGCATCGCAATATGACGTTTCGTATGCTGCGATATGGAACTGAATACATTCTTTGATGTGTGTTCAGGAATCGGTGGCGGGCGTCTGGGACTTGAGCGGGTGGGGATGAAATCCATCGGTTATTCTGACACGAGTAGACTGTCCGCAACCACCTACAGGTTAATGTTCGATACGGGCGGAGAACTGAATTATGGCAATCTCAAGAGAATTAAGACAGAAAAACTGCCACAATTTGATGTTTTGATAGCAGGATTTCCTTGCCAAACTTTTTCGGTAATAGGCAGAAGAGAAGGATTTGATGACATAAGAGGTCAAATTATCTTCCATATTGCGAGAATTCTTCAGGAGACTCAACCTAAAGCTTTCATTCTTGAGAACGTAAAAGGGCTCGTCACTCACGACAAAGGAAAAACAATCGCAACCATAGTCGGACTACTAAACAACGCAGGTTACGACGTAGTGTATAAAGTTTTGACCAGCCTTGATTACGGAGTGCCACAAATGAGGCAGCGAGTGTATTTCATTGGCGTAAACAGAAATACCGGGCTTGACATTAATAAATTCAAATGGCCAGAGCATAAACCCGTACCGGCATTATCTGATTTCTTGACAGATAGAAGACCAATCTCCGAATGGATGGAGGATTACCTTCAGGGATACCTCAATAATGAGGCGAATGGCGGAAAATACACAATGCCAGATTTACTCGAAATGGAGGGAAAAGTCCTGGACACTAGAATGTCGGATCTTAGAATCTATGATGGTAAGGTTCCCACATTGCGGTCTCAAAGAGACGGCATCCTATATGTTCAAAACGGCAAAATATATTCTTTAACGGGTCACGAAGCTCTATTGCTTCAAGGATTTCCGCGTGAATATGCCGATAAGGTTTACAATGTCGTATCTGACAGGCATTTATTAATGCAGGCCGGAAATGCGATGACTGTAGGCGTAATTCAAGCTTTAGGGGATCAACTAATAGAATTGTTCAAATCGATAAAGAAACCAAACAAAAATAATAAAAAGACTATGCCACTACAAGATTGGGAAATTTTTGAAAGAGAATGTGCGGATTATCTTAACCGTAAATATTCAGGCAAGACGGGCTGTCAGTTCATTCCGTCCGGCGGTCACAATTCTCACGAGCCAGACATTTATGTCAAGAAGGGAGGCAAGAGTTTATTCTCTATGGAAACAAAAATGGCAGGAGCGCAATGTGGACAATTCGTTTTATTCCCGAACGATAGCACAATGAGTTTTGCGTACTCCCAAAGGAATGAATTTCCTCTCAACCAATATTCAAAAAAGATTATTGAGGAGATGGAAAAGAATTATTTTGACTACAACACTCCTTCTACAAAACCATTAGCTTTTGAAAAAAAGCTATTCTATGACTGGGTAAAGAATCATTACAAAGTAGAGCGCGGTTCGAAGTATCTGATTACAAAAGGGAATGATTATGTGGTTTTCAATATTGACAACTTTGAAAAATACTATGACATCTCTGCTGTTTTCAGAATAAAGAAGAGCGGCTCCTCAAATCCGAGTAGCTCTGACTTGGAAGAAATACAGTCCCTTCTGGATGTAAGTAGCATAAGAAGCAGAAACCTACATTCAGATGGACATTATGTTGAGGTCGAATTACCCGGCTTTGATGGCGACAAATTAGTCCGCACTGGGGGAAAATTTGATTTCCAGATGAAAAGGACAGAGAGCGACACATTTAGGATTACGAAATTGTCCAACACCTATAATGCTAATGTGATTTTTTCTATCAGCTTGAAACGTGAGCAAGACAAAGCTGACCTTATTGCCTTTGAATCTGAGATAAGCTTATAAATAGTGCGACTATGGGAGAGGCACAATACGAAGAATATGTATCCAGATACTCTGACAATTTCAAAAGGATTGTCATAGATGATGAGTATGCAGAAAGGATTAAGGAATTCGCGAATCGTATAGTGAAAAAGAAGGCGACTGAAGACCATCATATGGTTGACAATCGTCAAGAGTTGAAACGCTTCACTACAGGGCTAATGGGAGAAGCCGCCCTGGAAAAATTGTTCAAAATGAACATAATTGATTGGACGGTTGGCGATTCAAAAGACTATCATCATCCCGATGTCCCAGGGTATAAGGTCGGAATTAAATCTGTCGAGAAGTGGAAATTTCCTATAATTTTCAGAGACAATTGGTATCCACA
>CAMOVV010000013.1 GCA_946627685.1 uncultured Bacteroidales bacterium | reverse complement strand
CGGTGCTGGTGGGGTTGGAGAGGGTGAACCTGGCGCTGGCGTTGGCGAAGTCCAGGGTGTCCTTCAAGGAATACCCTTCGTGGATGGCATAAAGGGCTCCCGCGCAGAAGGCGTCTCCCGCCCCGACGGTGGAAACAATCTCCGACTTGGGGGGAGAGAAGGAATCGGCATAGCAGCCTGTCCCGTTCTTTGAAAGGGCGTATCCTCCTTCGGGGAAATGAATCAGGACGAGCTCCCTCACCCCACATTCCATCAGCTCGGCCGCAGCCTTGGCCGCATCTTCCGGTGCTATGGACCCGTCAGCCTTCCTGAGATCCCACCCAAGGCAGGCGCCGGCTTCCACCTCGTTCAAAATCAGGTAGTCCGTGTATTTCAGGCAGGGCTTCACCACATGCTGGAACCTGTCACCCTGCTCGGAAACGACGTCCACGGAAGTCTTGTAGCCTTGCTTCAGAAGCCCGTCGAGCACTCTCGCGGCAACGATTCCGTACTCCGGGTCGTCCTTGTCAAGCTCGTCAAGCAGAAGAAGATAGCCAAGATGGAAAATTTTCGCATCGCTACGGCAGGAAAGAACGTCGGCGGGGCAGAGGCGGGCATTGGCTCCACGATAGTGGAAGAACGTCCTGGCCCCTCCCGGCTCCGTCATCACATCAGTGTAGGAAGTGGCTTCATCGTCAAGGACCTGCATGCTGGAATGGTCGATTCCCATTTCGTCCAGCTCGTCCAGAAGCATCTTCCCATGGTCGTCATTGCCTATGCAGCCTCCCGCATAAAGGGGGAGCCCGCATTTAAGCGCGGCAAGGTCCAGAAGGACGTTGTGGGAACACCCGCCTCCTCCTTCCTCAACCTTGCGGATTGTAGTCAGATTGCCCTTTTCGGGCAGCACATCGATAAATTTCACGCTGTCAACCACCCAGTTGCCGGCGGAAATAATACCTTTTCTCTCAGAACTCATGAATAAATAGGTTATTGGTTTTACGTGTCAGTCAGTGGCGCTCAGAAACGGTGACTATTTATTTTTCAACGATATATACGTTCCTGAATTCGATGGGGCCGCCTTCGCTCTGGAGGGCTATGTAGCCGTCGGTGAAGACTCCTTCCGCCTCGTTCGCGAGCTTGCCGTTCACCCACACTTTCACATGGGTGCCGGTCACCTCGACATCGGCGACATTCCACTCTCCTACAGGATTTTCAATATCTCCCTCGACAGTCCTGTTCTTATAGAAGATGCCGGGCATGAAAGGGTCCACCTTGGCAAGGGCGGTGCCTCCCATGCCGAGAAGGTCCCCGGCGTGGCCGCCCTGGAGCTGGACCTCGACGACGGAGGGCCAGATCTTGTCCCCGTCCTGAATCCTCTGGAAGAGGCCGCTGTTGGTGGCTCCGCCAATCCATCTCCACTCCGCATGGAGCTTGTAGTCGGCATATTTCTTCTCCGTCCTCATGTAGCCGTTGGGCTTTCCGGTGACAACGATATTGCCGTCGGAAATCATGAAAACTTCGGAGGCGGAAACTTTCTCATAGGGGTCTGCGAAGAGCACCCAGCCGTCAAAGTTCTTGCCGTTGAACAGCATGGTCTTTTTCTCCTTGCAGCCGGAGAGAAGCATGGCTGAGACAGCCAGAAAGCAAAAGATTGATTTCCTGATCATAATCTTGAAAACTACTATTCTGTTGTGTTGGGGAAGGCGGAAATCCTGATATGGGCTGCGCCCATGGGGATGAGGGTTACCGGTTCAGCCTCTGCCTTCGGGGCGCCTTCTTCCGGAAGTACGTTGCACAGGCCGGTGGAGTCGAGGGTCCATGAAGGAACCTTGCGTCCGGTGGCGCTCACTTCGAGGGGAACGCTCTCCACGGTGAACGGCCAGTTGTCGGACGGCCATTCCTTGAACCTCACCCTGAAATCCTTCAGGGGATTCTCTCCCTTGGAAAGGACAAGGGAATAGTTCCAGGGTGTCGTGGGCCAGTATTCCCTGGAAGGCCAAGCTCCGGGATCGGTTCCTTCGAGCCAGGTATAGTTGCCGGGGGCAGAGACAGTCCTCACTTCCTCTCCAATCTTCAGGGAGAGCGTAAGAGGGCCGTAATCCACGCTCACGCTGTTTTTGTTGAGTTCCCAGCGCCTGACGGAGAGCTCCATGGGAAGGGTCAGCTCAACCTTGTCCCCGGGCTTCCAGGTCCTCTCGATCCTGAGGTATTTTCCTCCTTCAAGGGCCTTTCCGACATCTTTCCCGTTGACCTTCGCCCTGGCTCCGCGGGCCCATGAAGGGAGGCGGAGATAGAAGGGGAAGCTTACAGGGGATTCAGGATCGACCGAGAAGGAAATTCTCTCATCAAAGGGATAATTCGTCGTTTCACGAATCTTAACCTCCTTTCCACCAGCCACCTTGACGCTCGCCGAACAGGCGGCGTAGAGGACAGCGGCGACTCCGTCATCGGGAGTTGCATAGATGAGGTTCTCCGCAAGATAGGGCCAGCCCTGGCCGTGGTCATGCTGGCAGCAGCGGTGGTCCACGGGGGTCATCAGGAACATGTCACCGAAGTTCTGGATTCCGGGAGCATGATTCCTGGCATCGCTTACCGGCATGTTGGCGCTGGTGATATACCTCAGGGCCCTGAAGTCGGGAGTGAGGGCCACGGTGTAGTTGTTGAAGGCCACATCCTCGCAGTTCTCAGCCCAGAAAGGGTCGCCGGTCTGGCGGAGAAGAAGCTCGTCGGAGGCCATCTGCTCCACGAGGGCGCAGGTCTCGATTCCCTGGCGCGGATCTATGTATCCGAGACGGGAATTTTCATCCCCGGCCCACATTCCTCCGGGCATCTGTCCGAAAGTCCTGCGGATGAGGCGGAAATTGTTGTACGCCGCGGCGAGCATCGAAGAATCCTTGGAGTATGCGAAATACTGCGCGGGCTCGCGGAAACCCTGCGCGATATTCACGTTGTGCCAGTTGGGCAAGTTGGAATCCTGATGCCAGTCCTGCGCGTTCCGGTGGATCTTGTCTATCAAAGGAAGTATCGTGTTGTCTCCGGTGCGGTTGTAAAGCCACATGACGCTTTCGATGTTGTCTCCGGCACGGCTGCCGCCCCAGTAGTCCTTCAGGAAATCCTCGTCGGGGACGGTGAGTTCCCAGCGGAAATACCTGGTCATGAAATCGAGGACCCGGGGGTCGCCCGTGTATTCATGCCAGGACTGGAGACACCAGAGCACGATCATGTTGGGCCAGAGATCCGGCTTTCCGTCGTGCCTGTTGTCAGGTCCGAAGAAGCCGTCTTCCCGCTGGCTTGCGAGGGCGGCCTCGATCCAGAGTTTCGTCTCCTCGAGCATCTTTTCATCATGCAGGACGTAGGCGAGGTCGCCGTATCCCTTGAGCCAGTAGGGGACTTCCTCCCAGCCGTGGCTGCCGCCTTCGTTGAGCCACGCATTGTCTTCCTTCTTCAGGAAATGGCTCAACTCTCCGAGATGGCCGTTCAGGCCCTTCCTCTGGCGGTCGAGAGCCTCTCCCAGCCAGCCCTCGGCGGAAATGGTTCCGACAGGCAGCTTGATGAAACTCTGAGGCACCAGTGGAGCCTTGTTTGATACATAGTTGGAATTGACCGACGCCGCTTCCGGCCTGTCAACGACGCTCACGCCCTGGAGTCCGGAAGTGCATCCGGCCAGGGCGAGGGCGATGAAAAACAAAACCTTCCTCATAGTCCGTACCCTGACTATTCAGACTTGGGCCAGGTATAATCCAGGGACGAAGGGGGAGCGGCTTCGGGAGCCGAACCCCAGGCCTTGTTGGGCTGGGGGCCCATAACGAGCTTGAGCACGCCGCCGGCCATGAGCTCTTCGTGGGAGAACCAGGGCCTGTCGAGAGGCTTGCCGTTGAGGGTCGCGCTCTGGATGTATTTGTTTTCCTCGCAGAAGTTCTCAGCCTTGACGGTGAAGTCCTTGCCGTTCGGAATGTGCATCGTGGCGGTCTCGAAGAAGGGGCTGCCGATGGCATATACGGGGATGCCGGGAGCCACGGGGAAATAGCCCATCATGCTGAACACCAGGAAGGCGGACATTCCGCCGCCGTCCTCATCGCCGGGAAGGCCGAAGTAGGAGTCGTTGAACTGGCTGTCGATGATTTTGTGAATCCATTTCTGGGTCTTCCAGGGGGAACCGGTGTAATCATAGATGTAGGGGGTGTGGAAGCCGGGCTCGTTGCCCACTGCGTACTGCCCTATCATGCCGGTGGCGTCGGGATTGATGTTCCAGAATTTGTACTTGCTCATGCCGAGGGGGATACGGAACATTTCGTCCATGTTCTCATCAGCCTTCTCGCGGCCGCCCATCAGCTCGAACAGGCCGGCGAGGTCGTGCTTGACGTCCCAGAGGAAGGTGTAGGCGTTGTTCTCGGTGTAGTAGTTCCTGTCGGTGTAGCGGGGATCCACGCCCTCGATCCAGTTGCCCTTGGAATCCTTGGGCCAGAGAAGCTTCATCTCGGGATTGTAGAGGTTGCGGTAGTATGTGGCCCTGCGGAGGAAGTCGGCCCTGTCCTGCTCCTTGCCGAGAAGGCCGGCAATCTGGGCGGTGGCCCAGTCGGCATAGCTGAAGGCCGTTGTGATGGCTACGCTCTGCCTCCTTTCCCAGCTGGTGTCAACCACGGGCTCGGTCTCTTTCTCGCCGGGCTGGAGTCCGGGGAAGTAGCCGTTCTCCTCGTAGAACTTGTCCAGAGGGGTGCTGGGGTTGAGTCTCCAGGGAATGTGGGTGACCTCGAGGGATTTTTTCTTGAGGCCCTCGTATGCGGTTTCAAGGTCGAAACGCAGGCCCTTCGACCAGGCGTCGGCCATCCAGACGGCGGCGTAGTTGCCGGTCATGCCGCGGGAGAGGCCGAAGGTAAGGCCGAAGGAAGGCATGATTCCGCACTGGGTGTACATGTCGATGTAGGACTTTATCTTGTTGGTCTCCATCTCGGGCTGGAGGATGGTCTGGAGAGGCTCAAGGGCGATATAAGTGTCCCACAGCCAGTTGTCCACATAGAAGGGATGGTCGGCCTTGTGGACCTGATGGTCGAAGGCGCTGTAGTAGCGGTCGCCTTCGGTGATGTTCACCATCCTCTCGCAGCAGCGGTAGAGCGAGGTGTAGAACATCCTCAGATGCCTTTCGCTCCCGCCGGAGACGTCGATCTGGCCGATTCTGTCTTCCCAGGCCTTGCGGCAGGCGGCGGTGACCTTTTCAAGGTCGAAGGCCGGAATTTCGGCAGCGAGGTTGGCGACGGCCTGGTCATTGTCGATAAGGGAGATGCCGTAGCGCATGGAAACCTTTCCGGCTCCGGGGCCGAATCCTACCAGGACGGCTCCCCTTTCACCGCTGACGAAATCCTTGATTTCGGAGTCGAACACGGCGACCACGTACATCGCGAACTGTCCCATCTTCTCGACGCCGGCGATGGTGTTGGCGTCAACCTTGGAGTAGGAACCGTCGCGGCTCATCAGGCTGAACCTGAACCATTTGCCGTCGTTTCCGGAGAAGTCCACCTCGGCGATGCCGCATTTTGCGGTGGGAGAATATTCAATATGGCAGCCGTCAAGGTCGGAGGAGTACCTGTAGGGACGGGCGGACTCGTTGTCATAGGTCTGGCGGACATTCCAGAGGGCGGCGGGGTCGTTGCCGGCCACGGGAAGGAAGCCGAACACAGAGCCGTTGCGGTGGGAGACCATGGTGAGGGGGTAGCAGGTAATCTGGTCGTCCAGCAGGTCGGTCCTGTCGGGAGTCCAGCGGATAAATTCGTTGGGAACCTGGACGGTGGCCCTTGTGGGCTGGAGCAGCAGTCCTACTCCGCCAATGGTGGGATCCACGTAGTCAAGGGAAGATTTCTCGGGAGCAGTCGAGCAGGAAACAGCCGCAACGACTGCGATTAAATATAAAAGGAATCTTTTCATGAAAAATATATTTGATTATGTATTATTCAAAAATTCACCGCATAAAATTAATATTTTCCGAATTAAAAAAAAAGCCGCCCACGCGAATAAGAGCGATTTTTTCAAAAAAAATGCACGTATTCACGGAAAAAATGCTATATTTGTGATACCACAGCGGTCAATCGATTGACCCGATAACACGAAAACGGACCTGACATGAAAAAAACTCTCATCGCCGCGGCTCTCATTGCCGCATGTTCCTGCACGGGCAACAAAGCAGCCCGCAACGACACTCCGGAGGGTATGGTATATATCCCGGCAGGCACCTACATGATGGGCAGCGAGGAGGGATACAGCGAAGAGACTCCGGTCCACCGGGTGACGGTGCAGGCTTTCTACATGGATGAAAAGCCCGTGACCAACGCCCAGTACAAGGCTTTCTGCGATGCTACCGGCAGGTCCTACCCCGCCTCTCCCAGATGGGTCGATCTCCCGGACTCATTCACCGGCTGCCCGGACCATCCCGTCGTAAATGTCAGTTGGGGCGATGCCCAGGCCTATGCGAAATGGGCAGGAAAAAGGCTTCCTACTGAAGAGGAATGGGAATGGGCCGCGCGGGGAGGCCTCAAGGATGCCAGATACCCCTGGGGGGATGCCCTTCCCGATGGCAAGAAATTGAACTACTGCGACAACCGCAGCGAATTTCCCTGGCAGGACAAGAGCCAGAACGACGGATACGCCTACACTTCCCCCGTGGGTTCATACGAGCCCAACGGGTACGGCCTCTACGACATGGCGGGGAACGTCTGCCAGTGGGTGGAAGACTGGTTCTTCCAATACAGCGACACGGTGCATGACACGGAATCCTTCAAGGACGGCTGGGGCGGCTCCAGGGTCTGCCGCGGAGGATGCTTCCACTCGCCCGCGTCGGATGTGACCGTCACCAGAAGAAGGCAGATACTCGGAGGAGGGGCCAACGGCTCGGTGGGCTTCCGCTGCGTCAAGGACCTCGAAGGAGTGAAGCACGAGGAGGGGGCGAAGGTGGAATATATCACCTCGCCGGCCGGATGGGACGAACAGCTCCTGAAGATGAACGTGACCATACCGAAGGGCAACGAGCTCTGCGTGGGCATCGGGGCCGCCGACCCGGACATGCTCGCCAAGCTTCGCTGCATGGGCGTCACGTCGGTGGAGCAGTATGTCACCTGGGAGAGCTGCGAGAACGCCGGAGAGGGCAAGTGGGACTTCTCCCACTGGGACGCGGAGGTGGAAAAGATAAGGGCGGCCGGCCTCAAATGGCTTCCCTTCGTCATCGCGGGTCCCGCCTATTCCCTTCCCGACTGGTACCGCGCATCGAGGGACTTCGAGGGCATGACCTGCCTCGAGCACAACATCGAGAACAAGATCCAGACCCTCTGGGACGATAACTTCCATTATTACATCGACCGCTTCCTCAAGGCCTTCTCCGAGCATTTCAAGGACAAGGGTATTTTCGAAGGCATCATGTTCGGCATAAGCGGAGACTTCGGCGAGGCGATAGTCCCCGTCTGGCATGGCAACTGGCCCCAGAACATTCCGGGCATGTACCACTCCCATTCCGGATACTGGTGCAACGACAGGTTCGCGAAGGCCAGCTTCAAGGCTTATTTCGAAAAGAAGTCCGGCGGCGACATAAAGGCCCTCAACGAGCGCTGGGGGACCTCTTTCTCCAGTTTCGGAGCCCTTGATTTCCCTCCCCTCGAGTCCGACAGGGAGAATTTCCGCATCGACGAAAACACCGCCGCTGGGGTGTTCAAGATTGAATCGGACGCCGGACGCAGAAGATGGGTTGACTTCATCGACTGGTACAGGGAAAGCATGACCGAATATGCTTCCTTCTGGATGAAAACCGGACGCAAGTACTTCCCCTCCAACGAGCTATACCTCTGCACCGGAGGCGACGCCCCGGCCTGGCACGCAAGCGAATTTGCCTGGCAGAGCAAAATTTGCGCTGAGGTGAACGGAGGAGTCCGCATCACCAACGAGGCCTCCGTCTATACCTCCAACTTCATCGTGACCAACTGGGTCGCCTCGGCTTCGAATTTCTACAACGGCTACTTCAGTTTCGAGCCTGCCGGGCAGGTGACTGAAAGAGGCGTCGTGTGCAGGGTCTATAACGCCGCCGCCACCGGTGCGAAGGGCCTGCACTACTACTCCAGCAACATCCTCGGGAACGAGGAAAGGGCCCGCAACTTCGCAGACAACGTCAGCTACCTCCGCGAAGGAGGCATAGTCCGCAAGATAGGCGTCCTCTATCCCGACACTCCGAGGGTGCTGGACCCCGCCAAGACCGGGGAGATGAACACCTCATTCGCCCTCATGAGGGACTACACCGACTACACCTACGCCTGTGACCTCACCATCGCGGACGGCATCCTGGACAGGCTCCAAGCCCTGGTAATCACCGTGGGCGGGTGGTACAAGACCGCGACTCTGGAGAAAATCCGCAGCTTCGCGCAGAACGGCGGGATGGTCATAGGGGTCGGCCTCACTGAACTCAAGGACATCGACAGCGGGAAAGACTACCTCGAAATCCTGTTCGGGAACGGCAGGAAAGGCAGCTGCCTGCTGATTGGCCCGGCGTTCTCCGGGACCTCCGAGAGCACGAACACTTCTTCCAACTATAGGGTGAGCTTCGGAAACAGGGACCAGATGCAAAAGGAGATATTGAATCCGATGACGGAGTTCTTCAAGGAAAGAGGGCTCATCGTCAACGACGGCATCCTGGACGACGTGTTCGTTGCCGACAGGGGGGACGCTCTTCTCATAATGAATTACAGCGGAAAGGACGTTCAGCGCAAGATAACGCGCTCGGACGGAAAGGAAGTTGACGCCATTATCCCGGACCTTGCCATCATGGAATTATGACCAACGACATGAAAACGGAACAGGGCATATATATTATATAGGTAAACCGATTGATTAGAACAAACGACCATTTTACACATAGAAAATACTAATATTCATGTAACCACAATGATTTTAGCAATTTAAACTAACCGCTATGAGATTTTTAAAAAGCCTTGAATGCATAACCTGCGCGTTGCTTCTCGCAATGCCTGCGTTTGCATCGGAAGCTGCAGCTGCGGACAATCCCTCCGGAGTGCAGCAATCACAAGGAGACAGGACGGTGACCGGTGTTGTCACAGACAGCAAGGGTCTTCCTGTCCCCGGAGCCTTTGTCGCCATCGTGGGCGACAACACTACCGGCGCAATGACGGACTCTGACGGTAAATTCACCATCAAGGTCCCTGAAGGCGCTACCCTCTCTGTCCAGTGCATGGGTTATGTCACTTACAATGTCGAAGTTTCCGGCTCCACCAACTTCAACATCCGCCTGCAGGACGACCTGCAGAGCCTCGAAGAGGCCGTGGTGGTCGGTTACGGTACCCAGCGTAAATCCAACCTGACCGCCGCTATTTCGACAATCAATTCCAAATCAATCGCCGCTACGACCAACTCCGACGTGGGTCTGCAGCTGCAGGGACGAGTCTCCGGTCTCAACATCAGGAGCAACACCGGAGAGCCCGGCTCATTCGACCGTAACATCAACGTCCGAGGCCTGGGAACTCCCCTTTTCATCATCGACGGAATCCAGCGTACTTCCACTGATTTCAACAGGCTGAACTCCGAAGACATCGAGTCCATTTCCGTCCTGAAGGACGCCTCGGCCGCAATCTACGGTCTCAACGCATCCAACGGTGTCGTCATCGTCACCACCCACAAGGGCCACGACGGAAAGACCCGCTTCCAGTTCAACGCCAACGTAGGTTTCTCCTCTCCTACCGATCAGGTGGAGATGGCTGACGCCTATGAGTACTGGGTGATGCGCAACAGGGCCGCCATAAACAAGGAAGGGATCCCTGCGATTTCCGCAGACGAACTTGCCCTGTGGAAGGCCGGCGGCGAAGGATACAGGAGCACCGACTGGTACGGGGAAGTCATGAAGAAATCCACTCTCCGCCAGGAATACAGCCTCACCGCCGACGGAGGAAATGAAAAAGTCCGCTACTACTTCAACCTCAACCACATCAGCGACGACGGTATGCTGAAGTCCGGAGACCTCTTCTACAAGAAGATAAGCTTCCGCACGAACCTGACTGCCCAGCTCCTCAGGGACCTCGAAGCCAGGGTGGCGGTATCGGCTTACACGGACAAGAAGACCGCTCCTTACTCCGGATTCTTCAACATCTGGCGCGGTACCGTGACCATGCTCCCCTATCAGCCCGTTTACGCCAACAACACGCCTCCATACCTCAACGACCTCAGGGACGGACAGTCCAACAACCCTGTCGGCCTCATGTATGAAGACAACGTTGGTTACGGCCGCTCGACCAACACGGCCATCAACACGAATTTCGAGCTTTCCTGGAAGCCTTACTTCGCTCCCGGACTCGAACTCAAGGGAGTCGTCGCCTACGACCGTCTGTTCAACCATGGGAAGAACCTCCGCAACAACTGGAAAATGTGGAACTATGACGCCGCAACCGACACCTATACGGCCAGCGACTACCAGTCCCAGATCCAGATGGGCAGCAGCTACCACAACTACCAGTACGTGACCACCCAATGGATGGCCAACTACAACAAGACCTTCCTGGAAGACCACAATCTCGGCGCTTCGGTCATTTTCGAGACCCGCTCTTCGGCCCAGGATTGGGACAATGTCAGCAAATACTTCGACTTCTTTGCCAACGACCAGCTTGACTTCACTTCCGACGACAAGGCTGTTTCCACCGGTAACGAGCTGAAGACCCGCAACCTCTCCTTCATCGGACGTCTGAACTATGACTACAAGGGACGCTACCTCCTCGAGGCCGTCGTAAGGCGTGACGGTTCCTACCGCTACCATCCCGACGTACGCTGGGGAACCTTCCCCGTCATATCGGCAGGATGGCGTATTTCCGAGGAGCCTTTCATGAAGAACATCGACTGGCTTTCCAACCTCAAGCTCAGGGCTTCCTACGGTGTCGTAGGACAGGATGAAGGAGCTGCCTTCCAGTATCTCGCTGCATTCAAGTCCACGGGCGGCGGCTGGTGGGAATTCTCCGACGGAAAGACTCTCGAAGGAGTCGCAACCCCCGCCCTCGTCAACGAGAAACTGACCTGGACCAAGAACAAGCTGTCCGACATCGGTATCGACCTCGGCCTGCTGGACAACCGCCTGTCAGTGACCTTCGACGTCTTCAGGCGCGACCGTACGGGCCTTCTGGCATACCGCAACGCATCGCTTCCCAACACCTACGGAGCATCGTTCCCGCAGGAGAACCTCAACAGCAACAGGACCCAGGGCATAGAGCTCTCGGCTTCCTGGCAGGACCGCATCGGAGATTTCTTCTACTCCATCAGCGGAAACTACACCTACGCCCGCACGATGAACAGGTATATCGAACGCGGAGACTATATCAGCCAGTGGAACGAATACCGTAACGGCGGCGACTACCGCTGGAGCGGACTTACCTGGCTGTACAACGTCACCGGCCAGTTCCAGAACGAGGAAGATATACTGAACTATCCTGTGTACAGCACCTCCCTCGGAAACAAATACATGCTCCCGGGCGACTGGAAGATTGAAGACACCAACGGCGACGGCGTCATCGACGGTGACGACGTCCGCCCCATCGGTCTGTCCAACGGCGGCACTCCCCTCATGAACTACGGTCTTACCTTCAGCGGCCAGTGGAAGGGATTTGATTTCAACATCCTCTTCCAGGGAGCCGCCCTGTTCAACACCTACCACTCCCTCTCCTACACGATTCCTTTCTGGGAGAACGGAAACATTCCTTCCTACTTCATGGACAGCTGGCATCATGCAGACGAATATGATCCTACCAGCGCATGGGTGCCCGGAGAATTCCCGGCCATCAGGGAAGGTGCCAACAAGGGTTACAACGAGGCCTTCGAGACCACGCAGAATTACCGCGACTGCACCTATCTCCGACTCAAGAACGTAGAAATCGGATACACGGTCAGCCAGCCGTTC
>CAMOVV010000012.1 GCA_946627685.1 uncultured Bacteroidales bacterium | reverse complement strand
GATTCCGAACGGCTCGGACACCGAAGGCATGATATACACGTCCGAGAGGGCGAACATCTTCTGCACGTCGTTCCCCCTCAGGAAGCCGGTGAAATGGAAGCGGTCGGAAATGCCCAGGCGGGCCACATGGCGGATGCACCTGTTCATCATATCCCCGCTGCCGGCCATTACGAACCTGACGTTCCGGGTCCTCTTGAGGACCTTGGCCGCGGCGTCGATAAAATACTCCGGGCCCTTCTGGAAGGTGATTCTGCCAAGGAAGGTAACGACCTTGTCCTTGACTCCCCTTTCCACCTGAAGGTTCTCCCTGCCGCTGAAATCCACGGCGTTGTGGACGGTGACCACCTTCGAGGGGTCTATTCCGTATTTGTTGATTACGATGTTGCGGGTGAGGTCGCTGACTGTGACCACCTTGTCGGCCGCGAGCATTCCCCTCTTTTCAATCCCGAACACCCTGGTGTCTATCTGGTCCTCGCTGCCGCGGTCGAAGGACGTGGCATGGACGTGGATGACGAGGGGCTTGCCGGTGAGCTCCTTGGCGGCTATTCCGGCGAGGTAGGTGAGCCAGTCGTGGGCGTGGATGACGTCGAACTCATCCCTGTGCTGCATGGCGATGGTGCCGCCCACCATGGCATAGCGGGCCACCTCCTCCATGAGGTTCACACCGTATTTTCCGGAGAACTTGAACTTCTGCCCGTATTGCACGCGGAAGTCCTTCACCTCCCTCTTTCTCTCCGATTCCACCAGGTCGCTGAACTCTTCCGGATTCACGTAAGGGACCAAGTTCGTCCCGATATGGACGAACTTCACCCTGTCGAGAAATTCATCGACGGAGGAGCTGACGGTGTCAACCGCCACGTCGCTGGCGTTGATTATATCCACGCTTTTATCCTCGTCTCCGGTGGCCGAAGGCATCACGAACAAGGTGTCCACCCCGTTGTAGGCCAGACCCTTGACTATTCCGTAGCAGGCAGTTCCGAGACCGCCGGCAATGTGGGGCGGGAACTCCCACCCGAACATCAACACTCTCATTTCCTTGCCTCCTTTTCAAAAATGTTCATAAGGAAGTCCGTTTTAAGAAGGGACGCCGTGCTGAGGGCCGAAGCGATGGCCCCGTGCGCCTCGTGGGGAGGGTCTCCGTCGTACAGTTCGGAGACGGCCCCGACGCCGTGCTTGCTGAGGTCTTCTTCGAAGCCCTCCTTGAGCCACTGGGCCCTTTTCCAGAAGGAAGCCCCGCGGACGCGGAAACTGACTTCAACATAGGGTCCGAGAAGGGACGGCCTGGTGCTGCCCTGGTGATAGGCGAGGTCCCTGTCGTTCTGGGTACCCTCATACACGCCCTTGTAGTCCAAGTCCCGGGGAGAGAGGGTCCTTATTCCGCGGGCCGTGACAAGTTCGTTGTCGATGACCTTGAGGATGTCCTGGACCACCTCGTCGTCAACCGGGGAATATTTAACCCAGATGGCGTAGAGCATATTGGGGCGCACCTGCGTGTTCTGTCCGTTACCGTCAACATAGTCGGCGAGATACCTCCCTCGGGGTATCCAGAACATCGGCATGAAATTCTCTTTGATAAGGTCGCGGACAGGAGTCCACTTCCTGACAAACTCTCCCTTGGGGTCTCCGTACTCCTTTTCCATTTCCAGGGCGAAGCAGATGGAATTGTACCAGAACGCATTGGTCTCCACCTGATAGCCGGCCCTTTCGGTGACGGGCTTCCCGTTCACATAGGCGTTCATCCAGGACAGGGCGACCCCGTCCATCTGGGCCCACAGAAGGCCGTTGGGCTGCATGGCGACCTCGCGCCTGACGCCCGGGGAATAACTCTCTATGACCTTTTTCTGCACGTCCCCGTATTTGGCCCACACATGGCCGGGGTCGGCGCCGAACTGGATATACTGCTCCAGCACGCCGGCAAGGCGAAGGGGCGCCTCGACCTGGGTGGTCCTGTGGAAAAGCCTCTCTTCCTCGTCGGCTATGAGATTGTCCAGAATCTCCTCGAAATCCTTGGTGGAGCCGTCGGCAAGCAGGGTGATGGCGGGAAGGCAGTAAAGGGTCTCCCGCAGAAGACCGGTATAGAGCCAGGAGAAACCGGCAGTAATCCTCTTACGGCCGCCCCTTTCCTGTTTGAAAAGGTCGGCCCAGCGGACCAGCTGCCCGTGCATGCCGGTGACCGTGCTCATGGCCTTCACATAGCCAGAGAACTTCCTCTTCAGCATGGAAGGATTAACTTCGTTCACGGAAGCGGAGAACACGATGGAATCCCCTTTCTTCATTTTGGCCTCAAAGGAGCCGGGCACGAAAAGGTCTTCCTTGCAGTCGAAACCGCGGCGGTACTCGTCGGAATAAGTGATGCCGTTGTACCAGTATCCGGCGGGGTGCCAGGAGACGTTTTTGGTGCTGAACTGAAGGTTCAGGTCCGGGAAGCCTTCGTAGAGGCACCAGGACAGGCCTCCCTTCACCTCCTTCGCGGCGGTACGGCAGGCGGGATTCTGGCTGGTAAGGTCGTGTATGTTCCTGAAAGCGAGGAAAGGCTTCAGGGAAAGGGTGACGGGGGCGGGGGCTTCGAGAAGTTCGAAGAGAATCATCACCTGGTCGTTGTCTGGAACGAGGAGGATGGATTTGCGGAAGATGATTTCCCCGACTTTGTAGGTGATGGCGGGGATGGGGTCTTCGCTGAAATCGATTATGTACTTGTGCCCTCTGGGCTCATAGATATCGCCGTAGCAATGGATGCCGAGATTGAACTGTTTTCCGTTCATCACGAGGCTCTCGTCGAGGGAGGAAAGCAGCAGGTACTTGTCACCTCCGAACCTGTCGATGGGCACGGCAAGCAGGCCGTGGTAGCGCCTTGTATTACAAGTGACTATGGAGGTATTGCAGTATGCCCCCGTCTTGTTGGCGCAGATTATCTCCCTTTTGAGAGAGTAGGAAAGGTTCACGAGTTGCGGCTTGTTGAATTTCAAAAAAGCCATGCGATTAAAATTTTATATTGTTCAAAATCAACTGCAAAATTACTAAATATTCGACAAATGAAAAAATATTCAGCCAAAATCAACCCCTGCGGGAAAGGACCAGGGCGCACCTGGAAGGGAGGTAGAGGGAAAGGGTGTGGGAGAAGGCCTGATTCCCGTTGGGGTTCTTTCCTTCCATGGCGAAATGGACCTCTCCGTCCTTCAATCTGGAGAATCCGTTGAAAGACTTTTCGTCCGAATCGAGAATCAGGGTATATTCCCCGGAAGGAGCTGAAAAACCATAGTCGGGGAAGGAGCCGGAAGGATTGAAATTGAAGGCGAAAAGGAGGTCCCCCCTCATGAAAACGAGAATCTGTTTCTGCTCGTCGGCCGTCAGAAGGACAGGGGTCGCGGAAAGCAGCTTCGTCTTTGAAGCGAGGTGTATCATGGCCTCGTCGAAGTTCCTCAAATACTTGTATCTCAAATAGTCGGGCTCGGCGAGGGACCACTGCCTCCGGGCATGTTCATAGGACCAGCCGTTCCCCTCCCTCGGGAAGTCAATCCACTCGGGATGGCCGAACTCGTTGCCCATGAAGTTGAGGTAGCCTCCCCCGGCTGTGGCGAGGGTCACGAGGCGTATCATCTTGTGGAGGGCTATTCCCCTGTCCACCACGGGATTGGAGGAGCCGGTGTTCATCGAGAAATACATCTCCTTATCCATCAGCCTGAATATCAAGGTCTTGTCTCCGACGAGGGCCTGGTCGTGACATTCAGCGTAACTGACCGTCTTCTCGTCCGCCCTCTTGTTGGTGAGCTCGTGCCAGATTTCCCCGACGCTCCACTGCTCGTCGCTCTTCTCCTTTATCCATTTTATCCAGTGGTCGGCCACTCCCATGGCCATCCTGAAGCCGAAGCCCACGCCTCCGGCCCTGAAAGGGGCCGCAAGACCGGCCATGCCGCTCACGTCTTCGGCAATCGTTATGGCATTGGGATTCAGTTCCTTGACGAGCATGTTCGCGAGGGCGAGATAGACAACGGCATCCTCGTCCACACCGGAATTGAAATAATTGTCATACCCTACGAAATCTTTCCCGAGGCCGTGATCCCAGTAAATCATGCTGGTCACCCCGTCGAAACGGAAGCCGTCCAGGTGATACTCCTCCATCCAGAACTTGCAGTTGGAAAGGAGGAAATACCTCGTCTCGTCCTTGCCGTAGTCGAAGCAGCGGGAGCCCCAGGCCGGATGCCTTCCCTGGTCTCCGCGGTGGAAGTACAGGTCTTCTCGGCCGTCGAAAAGGCTCAGCCCTTCGGCCTCGTTGTCAACGGAATGCGAGTGGACGATGTCCATCACGACGGCGATGTGCAACCTGTGGGCCTCGTCCACCAGGGCCTTGAACTCTTCCGGAGTGCCGAAACGGGAGCTCAGGGCGAAGAAATTCGACACCTGGTAGCCGAAAGAGCCATAGTAGGGATGCTCCTGGAGGGCCATGATTTGAATCACGTTGTAGCCGAGGCGGGCTACCTTCGGCAGGACGTCCCTCCTGAACTCGTTGAAAGTGGACACCTTCCCCTCCTCCGAGCTCATGCCTATGTGGCACTCGTAGATGAGGGGGCAGGGGCGCCTGCCAGTCCTCGGGTACTTCCACACATAGGGCTCGGCGGGATCCCAAACCTGGGCCGCAAACACCTTGGTTTCAGGGTCCTGCACGGCGCGGGTGACATAGGCGGGAAGCCTCTCTCCCCCGCCTCCCGGCCACTCTATGAAGAGCTTGTACAGCTCCCCGTGGGAAAGCGAGAAATCCGGAAGGACAATCTCCCAGTTGCCGCCCCCGACGGCCTTCAGCTGATAGGCCGGAGTCCTCTTCCAATTGTTGAAATCCCCGATGAGATGAATCCTGTCGGCGTTGGGCGCCCACTCGCGGAACACCCACGAGCCGTCCTCCCGCCTGTGAAGGCCGTAATAAAGGTGGTTGTTCACTCCCTTTGAAAGGGAACCGTCCACGGCTATCCTGTCCCTTGCGGCAAGAATCCTCGCATGGCGGGCGTCTATCGCGTCCTTGAAAGGAGAAAGCCAGGGGTCTGTGTCATATATCATCCTGCTCATGCCCCCTCCTTTTCCAAATCTTCCCTGACCGTCCTGAGGTACTCCTTGCAGGACTTCACGAGCTCCGCGGAGCGTTTCACGAGAGCCCCTATGTCATCAAGGCTCGTCTTCGGGTCCTCGACCCTCTGCGCGATGCTTTCCAGCTCCTGCATCGCTTTCGTATAGTCAAACTTTTCCATAGTTATATTTTACGTCTGATTTTCCTTGATCACTTCCTCAACCCTGGCGCCCACGGTACCGTCGGCGAAAACCACGCGGACCTTCCCGCCCGGGCTTACATCCAGCGCCGACTTCAGCCTGACCCCATTCCCGTCCAGGGCTAGGGAAAAACCTCTTTTCAGCACATTGCGGGGGTCCAGGGCGGCGATTTTCGTCTCCAGGAGCCTTACCGCGGCCTCCGCGGCCTCCACCCTCCCCGAAGCCGACGACCTTATCCTCATCCCCAGGGCGTCTGTCGCAGCCGAAAGGGAATGGACCCTGGAAGTGAAGGCCAGGGAAAGGCGGGAGCGGAAAGAGTCTATCCGCGCGTCTTCGGCGGCCGTCATATCCACGAGCATGTCAGCCAGGGCCGTAGGGGTCTTGACGAAGGCGTTGGCCACCATGTCCGCAACGTGATAGTCCCTCTCGTGGCCTATCGCGGTGAGAACGGGGAAGGGACAGGAGGCTATGGCCGCGCAAAGGTCGTACTCGTCAAAACAGGCGAGGTCCAGTTCCGACCCGCCGCCGCGAAGCACGAGGACGGCATCGTATTTCTCCCCGCTCCCCTGCGCCTCGTCAAGGGCGGCGGCAATGCTTTCCGGGGCGTCCCGGCCCTGCATCGCGGCCTCGTAAAGCACGGTCTTGTACTTGAAGCCGAAGGCGTTGCCATGGAGATGGTCCAGAAAGTCCCCGAGTCCTGCGGCCCCCGTCGCCGACACAATGGCCAGGCGGTAGGGCAAATCCGGGAGGACAAGCTCTTTCTGAAGGTCCATAAGCCCCTCGTCTTCAAGCCTTTTTATGGTCTCCCTCCGGGTCTTTTCCCTGTCGCCGAGGGTAAATTCAGGATTGATGTCGTCTATGTTGAGGGAAAAACCCCATATCTCGCTGTAGGTCACCTGGACCTGCGCGAGAATCTCTATCCCCGCGGCAATCGGGCAGCCTGCCACCGACTCGAAGAATGCCGACAGCATGGGCCACCGGCTTTTCCAGACCACGGCCCTGGCCTTGGCCACAATCATCCCTTTCTCGCTCTGGGACAGCTCCATATAACAATGTCCGTTAGGCTTTACGCTGACGGACACCACTTCGGCCCTGAGCCACAACCTCCCCGGAAAAGCCTCCTCCAGAGCCGACTTGGCGAGCAGCTGGAGGGTCTTTAAATCTATATAGCCTTCATTCTCCATGACAGAGTTATTCCTCTTTGGCAAATATAACTAAAAATACTATCTTTGTGGTGCATTTTTCCACGATATGAAAATCAAAGACGCCCGGTTCTGGAGCAGCAGTACAAGAACAGCAGGAAGGAAAGGCAGGAAACTGCCTGAATTTGCCTTCATCGGCCGCTCCAACGTGGGAAAATCCTCCCTCATCAACATGCTCTGCGGCAATTCGTCGTTGGCCAAGACGTCGGGCACCCCGGGAAAGACCCGCCTCGTGAACCACTTCCTCATCAACGACAGCTGGTACCTCGTGGACCTTCCGGGATACGGCTACGCCAAGGCCTCCGACAAGGACAGGGCCGAGATTTCCAGGGTCATCGGGGACTATATCGACAACTCGGAAGACCTCGTCCTGCTTTTCGTCCTCGTGGATTCGAGGCACGACATCGGGAAGATAGACACGGATTTCCTCGCGGGCCTGGGAGAGAGGGGCGTTCCCTGCGCCATCATCTTCACAAAGGGGGACAAGCTCGGGCCCAACGCCCTTGCGGCGCAGATAGAGAGGGACAAGGAGATACTTTCGCAGTGGTGGGAGGAGTTCCCCCCGATGTTCGCCAGCAGCGCGAAAACGGGCGCGGGCAGGGAGGAAATCCTCGGATATATAGGGGAAGTGATTGAATCCCTGAACAATGAAGGATAATTTCTAATCTAGGCATAATCAACTAAAATCATGGTAGCAGAAAACAGCAAAATGGAAATCTTCGCTTGCAGGGCCTCCAGGGACTTCGCGGAGAAGGTGGTCTCCCACCTCAAAGACAGCGGAGAGGATATTGAACTTGGAAAGATGGAAGTCACCATGTTCAGCGACGGTGAGTTCCAGCCCTCCTATTCCGACAGTGTCCGGGGAGCCAAGGTCTTCATCATCCAGTCCACCTTCCCTTCGGCGGACAACCTGATGGAGCTCCTCCTTTCCATCGATGCGGCGAAGAGGGCCTCGGCCGACAAGGTGATAGCCGTCATACCCTATTTCGGATGGGCGAGACAGGACCGCAAGGACAGGCCCAGGGTGTCCATCGGCGCCAAGCTGGTAGCCAATCTCCTTCAGGCGGCCGGAGTGGACAGGGTCATGACCTGCGACCTGCACGCCGACCAGATTCAGGGCTTTTTCGACATCCCCGTGGACCACGTCTATTCCAGCAAGGTTTTCATCCCCTACTTGAAGGACCTCAAGATACCGAATCTCGCGATAGCCGCCCCCGACATGGGCGGAGCAAAGAGGGCCAACACCTATGCCAAGGCGCTCGCACGCCCCGTCATCATCTGCCACAAATCCCGCGAAAGGGCCAACGTGGTGGCCTCCATGACGGCGATCGGCGACGTCGAAGGGAAGAACGTGGTCATCGTCGATGACATGATCGACACCGCCGGCACCCTCTGCAAGGCCGCCAGCCTCCTGATGGAACGCGGAGCCCTCAGCGTCAGGGCCTGCGCCACCCATGCCGTCCTTTCCGGCAAGGCCTACGACAACATCAACGCCTCTCCCCTTTCCGCCGTCTATGTCACCGACACGATTCCCCTCACCCAGGACCCGTCCGTGGACAAGAGCAAAATCAAGGTGGTGAGCATGTCCGAGGTCTTCGCAAGAATCATAAACAAAGTTTACAACTACGAACCGATAAGTTCGGAATTTATATATTAGTCCCTGATTGTGAAAACCTTCCTCGCAGCAATACTCCTTGTCGCCATCTGCACCGCGCTGATGTGCGTGGGAATCCTTTTCCGCAAGGACGGGAAATTCCCCCAGACCGACGTGGGGTCCAACGAGGAAATGCGCAAGAGGGGCATCCGCTGCATGAAAGATGACGAGGACGTCATCGGAAGAAAAAATCCCGGGTTGAGAAAGAGCCTGGAATGTTCGGGAGATTACTCCGCCGCCTGTGAAGGCTGCGGGTTCTTCCCTTTTGAGAAAAATAAAAAATAAGAGAAATGAGCCTTGTAGCCATCGTTGGAAGGCCCAATGTGGGCAAATCCACACTGTTCAACAGACTTGTAGGAATGCGTCAGGCCATAGTCGATGAGACTGCGGGCGTGACCAGGGACCGCCACTACGGCAAATGCGAGTGGTGCGGACGGGAATTTTCCGTGGTGGACACGGGAGGATGGACGACCAACTCGGACGACGTTTTCGAGCAGGCCATCCGCCGCCAGGTGTCGATTGCCGTGGAAGAGGCCGACCTTGTCCTTTTCATGGTGGAAGCCGCCACGGGAGTGACGGACTATGACGCCGAAATCGCCGACATGCTCCGCAAAAGCCGCAAGCCCGTGGTCCTCTGCGTGAACAAGGTGGACAGCGGGGCCAAAATGTTCGACGCCTACCAGTTCTACTCCCTCGGCCTCGGCGAAATCTGGGCCGTTTCCGCCGCCAACGGCAGCGGCACGGGAGACCTTCTGGACGAAATCATGAGGCTTCTTCCCGAAGAGGAAGACCAGGACGAAGGACATGCCGGAGTGCCCAGGATAGCCATCGTGGGCCGTCCCAACGTGGGCAAGTCCTCCCTCACCAACGCCCTCCTCGGCCAGGACAGGAACATCGTCACCCCGGTGGCGGGCACCACGAGGGATTCCATCTCCACCCGCTACAACAAGTTCGGCCACGAATTCATGCTCGTGGACACGGCCGGCATCCGCAAGAAGGGAAAGGTGAACGAAGACCTGGAATTCTATTCCGTCATGCGCTCCATAAGGGCCATCGAACACTCCGACGTCTGCATCCTCATGATAGACGCCCGCACCGGAATGGAGTCGCAGGACATGAACATCTTCAACCTCATCCAGCGCAACCGCAAGGGCTGCGTGCTGGTGGTGAACAAATGGGACCTTTTCGAAAAGGACAGCAACACCATGCGCAAATACACCCTCTCCCTCACCGAGAGGCTGAAGCCCTTCAGCGACATTCCCATCATATTCACTTCCGTGACAGGAATGCAGAGGGTGATGGATGTGCTGGACGCGGCGGCCCACGTGGCGGAGAACTACTCCAGGAGGATTCCCACCGCCCGCCTCAACGAAGCCCTGCTCCCCGAGATTGAGAGTTTCCCTCCTCCCGCATGGAAGGGGAAATACGTGAAAATCAAGTATATCACCCAGCTTCCCACGGCCTTCCCCGCCTTCGCGTTCTTCTGCAACCTCCCCCAGTACGTCAAGGACCCCTACAAACGCTTCCTTGAGAACAAGCTGCGCGAGCACTTCGACCTCACCGGCTGTCCCGTGTCGGTCTTCATGAGAGCGAAATAGGAACCGCGGAAACACCCCGTCAGCGGATGGGGCGGTCGATTTTTATCTGCTGGATTTTGTAGCCTCCCGGACTGTAGCAGACGAAGATGGTGACGTTGTATTCTTCGCCGCCGGCGCTGAGCACGCCCAGGGCATATTTCATGTTGGAACGTCCCGCCGTGTGGGTGATGTCGAAGGACCTCGGGGTGTGGGATTCGAAGAAAGCCTTAAGAATCTGGCGCACCTGGTTCTTGCTGGAGTCGTTGGTGTCGGTGAGGACGGTGACCTCGAGATTGTCGGCAAACCAGGCGGAAAGCCTTTCCGCATCTCCGCGGGCAATGTATTTGGCAATAGGTATGAAGACATCGTAATCGCCGCTCTGGGCCTTGGCTCCCACGGAAGCGGCCATAAGAAGGAAAACGGATATTATCTTTGCCAATGTCCTCATGACAAAGGGTTTTTTATTGCAAATACCGAGCCACTTTAGTATTTTTGCCTACGTATGAAAATAACTCTCTTGACAGTCGGCCGGACGGACGTTGACTGGGTCAGGCAGGGCCTGGAACTCTACAGGTCCCGGCTGGAACATTATGTCCCGTTCAGCATCATGGAACTCCCCCAGCTGAGGGGGGTGTCCGCCCTGTCGAAAGAGCAGATCAAGGACAGGGAGGGCGAGGCCATTCTTAAAAACATAGGTAAGGGGGACCACGTCATCCTTCTGGATGAAAGGGGGAAAGAGTACAGGTCGGTGGAGTTCGCAACCCGCCTGGAAGCCTTCATGTCCAGGTCCTCCGCAGGCCTTGTCTTCGTAATCGGCGGAGCCTACGGCTTTTCCAAGGCGGTGTACGACAGGGCCGATGAAAAACTATCCCTCTCCAAGATGACCTTCTCCCACCAGATGGTCAGGACCGTTTTCGCGGAACAGCTTTACCGCGCCTTCACTATAATAAAAGGAGAACCGTACCACCATGAATAAAAGGAAGTTCAAAATAAGCGATCTCACCGGAGCGGTTCTCATGGCGGCAGCGGCCCTCTTCCTTGCCGGAGCGCTCTCCTTCAGCCACAGCCCCCGTTCCACGGAGACAGCCGCCCAGCGCACAGGACGGGAAGTCGAAAAGAGGATGGCCGTCCTGGACTCCTTCATGGAAAAGGCCCTCTCCTGCGAGCCGGACCAGTGGCTCGACATGGGCGACGTCCCTTCCGACATAGTCATCTACCGCTATGTGGACGACACCCTGAAATCATGGAACAACCAGTTCACCGTGATGAACGACGACATCGGCAACAAGCTGATGTTCGAGCGCCTTTCCAACAACAGGGGCAGCATCCTGTCTCCCCTGGCGGCGGTGGGCGAGGAGACCGGCTACTATAATTTCGGCCCGAAATGGTATCTGGCCAGAAGCGCCGTAAGGGACAAGACCAGGGTCATCGGAGGGCTTGAAATCATCAACACCTCCGTCGGCACGGTGGGCAACGCCAGGCTTCACCTCGACGGCAAGTTTTCCGTGGAACCCCTCTCCTATCCGGGAGGCTCGGTCGTGGAACTGAAGGGACAGCCCGTATTCAAAATCCTCTTCGAACAGTACTCCTCGCGGCCGTCATCCACCAATTCGGTGCTGGTGTGGTTCTCCCTGCTCTGCTATGTCATAGCCACCATTGTCATCCTCTGCGGCCGCCCCACCCTGCGCGGCTACCTTATAATGATGCTTGCCCTGGTCGCGTCCATGTCGGCCCTGACCGTGTGGGGAAGGGCCCTGCAAGGGTCCACCAGGATTTTCTCGCCCTCCCTCTACGCCGACGGCTGGTTCATGAATTCCCTCGGCTATGCCATCATAGTCATTCTGGCCCTGTTCCTCGCCGTCCTCTACACCTACATCATCCGCTCCGAGATTTTCCGCTTCATCCTCAGGAAAAACAAGACGACCCGGGCGAGAATTGCGGCCATCCTGTTTCTGCTTGCCATCATCGGAATCATCGCCTTCGGAGTCATACTCTTCCGGAGCATAATCCTGAACTCCAGCATCACCCTGGAGCTTTACAAACTGAACGAGCTGACTCCCTACACGGCCGTAGTATATGTCTCATTCATAGCCCTTCTCCTCTCCATACCCCTTCTTCTCCACCTGTTCTTCACCTCCCTGGAGACGCTTCACGGAATACGGGTGAACGTCTTTTCGAGAAGGATGCGGGTGCTGTTCGCCGTCCTTGCGGGCGCGGCTTTCATAGCCCTCGCCGCGATAACCGGAAGCCGGAAGGAACAGGACACGGTGGACATCTGGGCCAACAGGCTCTCGATGGACAGGGACATAGCCCTCGAGCTTCAGCTCCGCCAGGTGGAAAACTCCATCGCCGCCGACCGCCTCATCGGTTCCCTCTCCTTCCTGGAAGGAGGCGTCGGGATGATTGTGAACAGGGTTCTGGAAAGCTATCTGTTCA
>CAMOVV010000011.1 GCA_946627685.1 uncultured Bacteroidales bacterium | reverse complement strand
CCCCGTCCTTGAGAAACTTGCCAACGTGCAGCTTCTCGACGCAGCCCCCGAAGGCCCTTCCAGTAGCTTTATCGTAGGGACCGTGCAATGCACCGTACCCATGTCCGGCCTTGTGGACACTACCGAAGAAAGGAGCCGCCTGGAAGCGGACCTCGCCCACCAGAAAGCCTTCCTCGAAGGCGTCCGCAAAAAACTCGGAAACGCCGGCTTCGTCTCACGCGCCCCGCAGGCCGTAGTGGACGTGGAGAAGAAAAAGGAAGCCGACGCCCTGAGCCGCATCGAGGCCATTGAAAAAGCCCTCGCAGCCCTCGGATAACAACCCGGAAATCAGTATGATACACTACGAAACAACACTCAAGGTACGCTACTATGAATGCGACCCCATGGGGATAGTGCATCACAGCAACTATCTCAGGTATTTCGAGTGCGCCAGGGACGAAATGATTGACTCCTGGGGCTACGGCATCGAAAAATGCCAGGCGGACGGACTGACCTTCCCGCTCGTAAGCGCCCAGCTCAGGTTCCACCGTCCCGCCCTTTCGGGGGATGTCATCAGGATTACCGCCGACATTGAACAGGAACCCCTTGCGAAACTGTACGTCACCCAGCAGATTTTCAACGGAAAAGGGGAACTCTGCTGCGAAGGTTCAGTCACCCTCGGCTTCCTCAATTCAGCCACGGGGAGCCCGATGCGCTGCCCTGAAAAGTTCCTTTCCCTGATGAGAAAGGCGGCGGAAAAGGAATGATAGGCATAAGCAACCTCACCGTAGCCTTCGGCGGCACACCCCTGCTGGACGGCATTTCTTTCCACATTTCCGACGGAGAGAAAATCGGCCTTGTAGGAAAGAACGGGGCGGGGAAGAGCACCATCATGAAAATCATCATGGGGCTTGAGAAGCCGGACGGGGGAAAGGTTGAGATTCCGAGGGAGCAGACCATCGGCTACCTGCCCCAAATCATGAGCCATCACAAGGGGAAATCCGTTCTGGACGAGGTGAAAGACTCTTCTCCCGAAGCGGGTCCAGGCGAAGCCGAGAAAATCCTTTCCGGCCTCGGCTTTCTCCAGGAAGAATTTTCCCGCCCCACGGAGACCTTCTCGCAGGGGTGGAACATGAGAATCGAGCTTGCGAAGATTCTTCTCGCAAAACCCTCTCTCCTCCTTCTGGACGAGCCGACGAACCACCTTGACATCGAATCCATCGAATGGTTCGAGACCTATCTCCGTTCCTACAGGGGAGCCGTCCTGGTCGTCTCCCACGACCGCAGATTCCTCGACAACGTCACCTCCCGCACGATAGAAATCATCCTCGGGAAACTGTATGACTACAAGGTGCCTTACTCCAAGTTCGAAGAACTCCGGAAAGAAAGGATGGCCCAGCAGGCCGCGGCATACGAGAACCAGCAGAAGATGATTGCCAAGACCGAGGATTTCATACGCGCCTTCAGGTACAAGCCCACGAAGAGCAACCAGGTGCAGAGCAGAATCAAGGCCCTCGCGAAGCTGGAAAGAATAGAGATTGACGAGACCGACAATGCCACCCTGAGGGTCAAGTTCCCTCCTGCGGAGCGTAGCGGCGACGTCGTTTACAAGGCCGTGGGACTGACCGCAGGATACCCCGGAAAGACGGTGTTTTCAGGGGCCGACATAGAAATAAGAAGGGGGGAGAAGGTGGCCCTGGTGGGAAGGAACGGCGAGGGAAAGACAACCCTTATGAGGGTGATAACAGGAGAGTTGGAACCTGTGGAAGGGGAGTCCCGGCTCGGATATAACGTCAACCTCGGCTATTTCGCCCAGAACCAGGAAGATGTCCTGGACCCCAAGGAGACGGTCATGAGCACGGTGGAAAGGGTCTGCCCGCCGGAACTCAGGCCCAAGCTGAGGGACCTTCTCGCCCAGTTCCTCTTCAGGGGGGAAGACATCGACAAGAGGGTTTCCGTCCTCAGCGGAGGGGAAAGGGCGAGGCTCGGCATGGCAAGGATGATGCTGAAAAAGCACAATGTCCTGGCCCTCGACGAACCCACGAACCACATGGACATCAAGTCCAAGGACATACTGAAACAGGCCCTGAAAGACTTCGACGGCACTCTCATAGTCGTTTCCCATGACAGGGTATTCCTCGACGGACTGGTGGACAAGCTGTACGAGTTCAAAGGCGGGAAGGTGAAGGAACACCTCGGAGGAGTGTCGGAATTCCTGAAGAAAAAGAAGATAGACAGCCTGAGGGAGCTTGAAAGGACGGGAGCCGACGCGCCGCAGGCCTCCATGCAGCCGGCCCCGGCAGAAAGGAAGGAGGATGCGAAACGTGAATTCCAGGAGAGGAAAGCCGCCGCGAAAGAAGAAAGGAAGCTACGCTCACAGGTTTCTTTCCTGGAAAAGGAAATCGCAAGGTTCGAAGAAGAAATGAAGAAAATCGAGGCAAAACTTGCAAATCCCGGGAATAATGACGATATTTTTGCTCTGAGTTCGACCTATCTCGACCATAAAAGGAACGTCGAAGCCATGACGGAAGAGTGGGGAAAACTGATAGAGAAATTGGAAGAATAACACATTTACCACATAATTATCATGAGATTAAGGACTATTATCGGAACAATAGCTTTATTCGCATCCTGCTTCATTTCCCTGGCGCAGGTGCAGGACATAGAGCACAAGTTCAGCGCATTTACGGCAGTCTCGGCGTCCAACGGGTTTGACGTGACGCTCAGCCAGTCCGACCGCCACAAGGTGGTTCTCTCCGTTGACAAGGCCCTCGCAGATTATGTGAAGGTCGAAGTCAAGTCCCGTACGCTAGTCCTCGATTTGGACTGGAAGGCCGTGCCGAAGGAACTCAAGAAGCAGTACGGCGGCCGCAACGGCCTGACCCCGACCCTCAAGGCCAAGGTATATCTTCAGAGCCTGGAAGGCATCGACCTGAAGGACAACGCAAAACTGAGCTCCCTGTCGGTTTTCGAGGGCGGGCATATCATCATTACGACCACCAACAACGCCGTCGTCCGCGATCTTGACATAAAAGGGGCGAGCATAAAGGTGGCCGCAGACAAGAAGAGTTCATCCACCTTGAAACTCGAGGCCGACGATATCGAAATAAATGCGGGAGGCTCCTCCTCCCTGAGCGTATCCCTGACCTCAAAGATTCTCACGGTCAACTCCAAAGGCTCCTCAAGCACGAGCATAATCGGTGACACGTCGGATTTGGTGGTGAACGGGGACAACAGTTCCTCCGTCAAGATTTCCGGAAAGGCCGGGACCGTTACCGTCAGGGGATTGAAATCCGCCGACATGGATCTCGTGAACGTCGAGACCGCGACTGCCGACGTTTCCCTCTCCGGCTCCTGCACCCTGACGGAAAGCGCTTCGGAAAACCTGAAGGTTGACATCGCCGGAGGCAGCAAACTCTACTTCAGCGGCCAGCCCGTCATCGAGATCGTAAAGGTGAAGGCTTCCACCCTGATGCAGTACTCGGACATGCCGTCCAAATAAGCGTTTTCGGGCCAAAAACGCCCCTTAACATTTTTGTTATCAAATAAAACAAAAATGTTTTAAAAATTAAGAATCAACTATTTAAATCTGATTCTATCATTTGCCTCAGATAATCCAGCGCAGTGGCGGAAAAACGGTCTATATTCCGTTTTCTGTCGTTCTGGTAGTTCTTCGTATAAGTCTTTGTACCGCCCGGACCGCTCACTCCTATCCATACTGTACCTACCCGGTTCGTCCCGTCTCCGGAAGGACCGGCGAGTCCCGTCGTGGCGACCGAGTAGTCGCTGCCGGTGAGTTTTTTCACCCCGCGGGCCATGGCTGCGGCGACCTCGGAACTCACGACGCCGAACTTCGCGATGACATCAGGGCTCACCCCGAGGACCTTTTCCTTGACTGAAACGGCATAGGAGGTCACGGAGCCGAGAAAGTAGCTTGACGAGCCCGGCACGGAGGTTATCAGCGACGCTATCTCACCTCCCGTGCAGGATTCCGCGGCGCTGAGGGTCTTTTCCGCCTCTTTCAGGAGCCTTCCGACAGCGCTTTGGAGATTGTCGTCGGAAAGGGAATAAATTTTGTCCCCGAGCAGGGCGCGGAGCTTCCCGATTTCTTCCTCGAGGGCGGCGGCTCCTTTTTCAGAATCCTCGCTATAAATTGAAAGCCTGAGCCTTACGCCCGTAAGCTGATTGGGGAGGTAGGCAAGGTGGATATCCCCGGGAAGACTGTTTTCCCAAGGTTCTATCAGCGCGGCAAGGGCCGATTCGGCAAGGCCGTACGTCATGATGTTCCTGTGGATGATGGAAGAGACGGGGAAATGGCGCCTTATATCTTCGATTACGGAGGGTATCGCCCCTTCAGCCTCATAAGGTACCCCGGGAAGGGCGTAGAGTGCGGCAGAGTGGCCGAAAACGGCCTCAGGGAAGCGGAAAACCATAATCGGTGCGGTGCCCAGATTGTTGGGTATCACCTCGCAGGTGTCCGGGACAAGGGCCTGGGCCCGGTTGCTGTCCAGGACGTCCAGGCCGCGGGAGGAGAGAATCCTGTGGATGATGGAGAACTGGACTTCGTTTTCGACATAGCCTCCGCTGCCGGAAAGCTTTGCCAGGGCAGCCTTCGTTATATCGTCCTTCGTGGGGCCGAGGCCCCCGGGGGTAATAACTATATCGTTGTTTTTGAGTTCATTGCGAAGGGATTCAATGATTACGTTCCCTTCATCTCCAATCGAAACCATCCGGGACACCCTGATACCGGCCTCATTGAGGGCGCCGGCAAGCCTGGAGGAATTGGTATCAACTATCTGCCCGATGAGAATCTCGTCACCGATTGTGCAGACCGAAGCCGTTGTCATTAGCAATAATTATTTGATTTGTAGAAATTTAAGAATCCTTTTCACGAAAGAAGGGCCCTCGTACACAAAACCGGTGGCAACCTCTATGAGGTCGGCTCCGGCGGCGAGCATTTCCCCGGCCTGGGCCGGAGTCATTATCCCTCCCACGCCTATGATGCCCAGCCTGCCCTTGGTGTGTTCGCGTATATGGCTGACAAGGGTGAGGCTTTTAGAGAAAAGGGGAGCTCCGGACAGTCCGCCGTCACCTATCTTCTCGATGACCTTCTTTCCAGTGGCCAGGTTCTCCCGGCTCCGGGTCGTGTTTCCGGCCACGATACCATCCACCCCGGAAAGCATGCACCAGTCCAGAATTTCGTCAAGTTGCTGAAAATCAATGTCGGGGGAGACCTTGACAAGGATGGGTTTGTAGGTGTCGTAGCAGAGTCTCAGGTCGAGGATCGGGTCCATGATGTCGGAGAGGAACGATATGTCCTGAAGGGATTGAAGGCCCTCGACATTGGGACAGGACACGTTGACCGTGAACATATCTGCAAAGTCGTACATCATGGAAAAGGCCTTCTCATAGTCCCCGACAACCTCGTCGTCACTTTTCGACACGGTGTTCTTTGCAATGTTGGCAACGAGAATCGTCCGGGGCGGATATTTCTGAATCTGGGAAATGGCGTTCCGGACACCTTTGTTATTGATTCCCATGCGGTTGATGATTGCCTTATCCTTCAGGAGGCGGAAAAGACGGGGCTTGGGATTGCCCTTTTGCGGCCTCGGAGTGAGCGAGCCGATTTCCACGAAACCGAATCCCATGTCGGCGAAGGCGTTATAATGCTCCCCGTTTTTGTCCAGACCCGCGGCAAGACCCACAGGATTGGGAAATTTAAGGCCGAAAACCTCTTTTTCAAGCGAGGGATGGGTCTTTTTGAAAAAGAGCCGGAGAATCGCCGAAGCCACAGCTGAATGCTTGAAAACAGACAACAGTGCCAGGGTGATGTTGTGGGCCCTCTCAGCGCTCAGCCTGAAAAGCAGAGGTCTTATTAAGAATTTGTACATCAGTCCGGAACTTTAGATGCACAAATATATAAAAAACTCACGATATCTCGTGGAAAGTGCCATCAGAGAAAAAAACGACAATTTTAGTTATATGTGGCTTTTCTTCAATTGGTTGAGTTTTGTTATCTACAGCATTGATTTCACTCGTGGGCTGGTTTTCCGTGGCCGGAAGGGGAGTCGGAGGCGCCAAAGGGCCCTCTTCACGCGTCTTATACATCTTTCCGGAGCCTGTAATGAGCCATTCGGGGTTGAGTTCGGGGTAATGGGTGAGCATGCTCTCAATGAAATCGAAGCCCGGCTTGTTGCGGCCGGACAGAATATGGGAGACGCTGGCCCTCGCCACGTGGATGGTATCCGCGAACTGGGCCTGGGAAATGTTCTCGACAGCTAAAAATTGCAGCAGACGCTTGTTCATTTTTGTAAATGTATTTTTTACAAATATAATATTTATAAAGAAGAAAGCAAAGGGTAAATCAACGGAAAAAGGGGAGCGAAGAGGTCGGAAACAATCTGAAAAACACTAAAAATAATAACTGATAATATACTCATATTCGTGATATAAAACACAAGAAAACAACTTTGCTAACACATTCCTGACGGGCTCTGCGCTTGAATCGTTCCTTTAACTTGAACGATTACTAAAGATAGATATTGTAAATATCTGATTTTCTTGCATAATACATTTCCATAAATTTTGTGATAAAATTTCCTTATGATACAAAAATTAACATTTATTCGCCGCTCGACGAAATGATGAAAAACTTAATCATATTTTCACATTTGTAAACAAGGGCGGGCGTATGAAACGCTGCGGAAAAGGGCGGCAAGACGACCTGCCGCGAGATTTCAGAATTTCAGACCTATTGTGTAATTTTGCGCGGATTTACAATTCTCGCTTCATTACAAAAACAGTGAAGAACACGTAAGATGATACCTGAAATACGCATAGAAGACTTCAACTATCCTCTTCCCGACAGCAGGATAGCCAAATATCCGCTTCCCCAGAGGGATGCCTCCAAGCTTTTGTTCATGCACGGGGGGAAAATCGAGGACCACGTTTTCAGCGAGATTCCGACCCTTCTGGACAAAGACTCGCTGATGGTTTTCAATGAGACCAGGGTCGTGCCTGCCAGACTCCATTTCCAAAGGGAGACCGGCGCCCATATCGAGATTTTTTGCCTGGAACCGGTCGAACCCTCGGAGTACAACCTCAGTTTCGCAGCCTCGGCCACCTGCCGGTGGAAATGCGTAATAGGGAACTCAAAGCGTTGGAAATCAGATATTCTTCACCTATATAACCCTCTTGGCGCCGCCGATGTGGAGAGAATGAACCTGAGGGCCGCCCTGGTGAAAAGGGAGGGCGAAACGGGAATCGTGGATTTTTCATGGGACGACGGCGCTCCGTTTTCGAGAGTCCTGGAAGTATGCGGCACCATTCCCATCCCGCCCTATCTGAACAGGGAATCCGAGGCCATCGACTCGGAAAGATACCAAACCCTCTACGCCCGCATCAGGGGTTCGGTCGCCGCCCCCACCGCCGGCCTTCATTTTACGGATAAAGAGCTTAACGCAATAATAGACAGGGGAATACTGATAGAAAAAGTCTGCCTGCACGTGGGAGCCGGCACCTTTCTTCCGGTCAAAAGCGAGTTCGTCTCGGACCATCCCATGCACAGGGAACCTTTCACCGTGTCCCTGGGACTGCTGAAAGAGATCCTTCACGGAGGAAGGAAGGTCACAGCCGTGGGTACGACTTCGGTAAGGACGCTTGAATCACTCTATTACGCCGGAGTCAAGTGCATAGAAAACGGAGCCCCCTCCGACATAGAACAATGGGAGCCCTACGCAAGGAAGTATTCCCAACCGGTGGAAGAATCTCTTGGAGCCCTTGTCAAATACCTGGAAGACAACTCATTGGATGAACTTACCCTCGGAACGAGAATCATCATCCTTCCCGGTTTCAAATGGAGGCTCACGGACAGGCTCGTAACCAACTTCCACCAGCCGGAAAGCACCCTTCTGCTCCTGGTGTCTTCCTTCACCGGGGGGCAGTGGAGGCCAATATATGACCACGCGCTCGCAAACGGCTATCGTTTCCTCAGTTACGGCGACAGCTCCCTTCTCGAGAGGAAAGATATTTGCTGAATCAAAAGGTATTGATTAGATTTGCATAATAATACAGACGGTTAACGGAAAGGTTTCCGCAAACCGCGGTTAATTTTTTTTACAAATGACGGAAGAATCAAAGGAATTCGAAAGCATCAGCCCGTACAGCGACGAAGAGGCCGTACAGGCGCTTGGAAAGGTGGCCGACCACCCGATGGTACCGGTCATTTCCAAATACGTATTTCCCGATGAGGAACCCGACTTCCTGAAGAACGCCCTCAAAAGCATCCGCAGCATCGATGAGTTCCAGCTAATAGTGATGTCAAAGGCCATCAAATAGAACATTGACACCACCATTCACAACTTCTCATACGACGGCATCAACAACATAAAGAACCTGGATACCAAATTCCTCATGATGTCCAACCACAGGGACATCATCCTGGATCCCGCAATCACCCAGTATGCCCTCTACCAGAACGGCATTCCGCTGAGCCAGATTGCCGTGGGGAGCAACCTCCTGTCCAGCAAGACGGTGGAATATCTTCTGAGGTCGAACAGGATGATAAAGGTGATCCGGGGGATTTCAGCGAGGGAACTCTACCTTTTCTCCGGAATGCTCTCCAAATACATAAGGAAGACCATCTCCGGGGGCGAGAGCTCGATTTGGCTCGCGCAGAGGCAGGGAAGGACCAAAAACGGCATCGACACCACCGAGCAGGGACTTTTGAAGATGCTTGACATGAGCGGCAGCAAGTCTTTCACGGAGAACTTCATGGAGCTCCACATCGTGCCTCTCAGCATCTCCTACGAGTATGAGCCCTGCGACATCCTCAAGGCCCGCGAAATCCTGATTTCGCGCACCCAAAAATACGTCAAAGGGGAAAACGAAGACCTCCACAGCATCCTTGTAGGCATTACCCAGCAGAAGGGGAACGTCCATCTCAACATCGGTGAGCCCCTCAATGAGAAAGAAGTGGAGGACGCCTCCTACTGCGACCAGAAAAACGACCGCTACCAGGCCATCCGCCACGCCGTGGACAAGAGGGTCATCGAAGGATACAAGCTGTGGAACACCAACTACATGGGCTACGACCTGGCCAACCACAGCTACAGGTTCGCCGACAAATACACCCCGCAGGAGCTGGAAGCCTTCACCGAATACACGGAGAAGCAGCTTGACAAAGCGGAGCCCACTCTCAACAGGGAGGAGCTCCGCGACATATTCCTCAGAATCTACGCCAATCCGGTGGCGACGAAAGAAGCCTTCCGGGAGGAGGAGGAAGGATTAAAATAGCTTGTCAACAGCGGCCACAACCTCTTCGTAGGGGAGGTCGGGACTGAGTACGAGGTCGGGTTCTTTCAGCGAGAATCCGGCCTTTGTCGCATTCAGCATTCCTCCGCCGGTGACATTGAGCATGACGGTGTCTTCAGGCCCCACCTTCCCTTCTTCCAGGGCCTTGCTGAGAGAAGCCACGGCAGTGGCGGCGGCGGGGAAGATATCCACCCCTTCGGTGTTGAAGAACTGGAGCATCCAATAGACAATCTCGTCGTTTGTCACCTTGAACATGTCTCCGCCCGAGTCTTTGAGGGTGTCGAAAAGGCCTCCGGCGAGACTGTAAGGCGGTTTCCTGTTGGACAGCACCTTCGCGAGGATGACTTCCGCATTCCTGCGTGAATCTTCGGGGGCCAGGGGAAGAAGCTCCCGGGAACCCGCTTTCCAGGAATCGTACATTATGGTGAAGGGAACGTTCTGGGAGACGAAAATTTTCATCTTGTTCTTTCCGAAACGGCCGTCTTCAATCAGCCTGAGGTTGTTTTCCCAGGCGGCAATCGCGCCAGTACCGCTTCCTACGGCCTGGAAATATGCGTCAGGAATCCTTCCAATCTTCTCGACGGCGCTGAGTACCGTCGTACCCATTCCGTCGCGTCTGGCGACGTTTTTGGCCCCTCCTTCGGCAAGATACCTCGGATCCTTGCAGAGCTTTTCGCCGAGGGTGATGGCGTCGAAATAGTCGGTCCCGTGGGGCGTGGCTATCACCTTCACGCAAGATTTCAGCCTGCGCAGGAACCAAAGGTCGCTGACATTGTCCTGGGGAATGCAGATGACAACAGGAATGTCGTTGTCGGAGCAGACCCTGGCGAAAGCCCTTGCGGTGTTGCCGGCGCTCTGGACCACAAGCACGTGCTTGTCATTCCTGGGCCTTCTGGCGCAGACGCTGAAAGCCTCCGTCTCCTTGAAGGTGCAGGTCTCCATCTTGGCGCCTATCTTGGGCCAGTAACCGGAGAAGGTGATGTAGAGGTTCTCCATGCCGAGGAAGGCGGCGAGGCCCTTGCTCCTGTAGGTTACGGGGGCGTGGGAGCCGCGGAGCATCCTCTTCACGGGAAGCCAGTCGGCATATTTGTACAGCCCGCGACGCGGGGAGCCGGGCTCGAAAAGACGGTTCTGATACACTGCGCGGACAAGGGAAGGGGACTTGGCTGCGGGATCGGAAAGGGACCAGCCCTCATCGTCGAAGGTATGGCCGTCCGAAACGTTCACGAGGGTGTACTTGGTGGGTGTAAATCTCATTGTATCGATGTTTTAATGCCTAATTACAAATTAATTACGAGCCAGGCCATATATGCCGCGAAGACCAGGAGGAAAAACGTTCCGTCGAAGCGGTCCAGCTTGTTTTTCTTTCCGGCGAAGGCACACGTAAAGAGGAGGAGGGAGCTGAGAAGGAAGACTCCCATGTCGATATAGCTCATCGCATCGAGGGAGAGGGGATGGATAAGGGCGGAGCCTCCCAGAATGAAGAGAACGTTGGAAACGGTTGAACCTATGATGTTTCCAAGCGCCATCTGGTCTTTGTGTTTCAAGGCCGCAACGACGGAGGCCGCCAGCTCGGGAAGGGAAGTGCCGCCGGCAAGGATGGTGACGGCTATGAATTTGTCACTCATTCCCAGGGCTTTGGCAAGGTTCTCGGCCGCCCACATGAAGGTTCTGCCGCCAAAAACAAGGCCTGCAAGGCCGCCGAGGACGGCGAGGATGGCAAGGACCGTCTTCATGGGGGGAGGACCGGAAGGGGAGTCCTGCGTCGCAGGGGAATTTTTGAAGGAGAAATATAGGTAGAGGGCAAAAAGGGCGAGGAATACGAGGCCGTCGATCCGGCTGAGGGTATTTTCACCCAAACCGAACAGGTCGCGGTTGAATCCCAGCAGAATTAGAAGGACCGTGACCCCGATATTGATGGGGATATCCTTCTTGATGTTGTCTTTGGTGATGCCTATGGGGCATATAAGGCCGACGACTCCGAGGATGAGAAGGACGTTGAATATGTTGGAACCAACTATGTTTCCGACAGATACGGCTGAATTTCCTTCAATCGCGCCTATGAAGCTGACGACCATCTCCGGGAGGGACGTGCCGATTCCCACGATGGTGAGACCGATGACGAACTCGCTTATGCCGGCCCTTCTGGCTATTGCCGAGGCGCCTTCAACGAGATAATTCGCGCCGAAAACCACCAGCAGAAGGCCTGCGACAAGTATCAGGATAAGAAGCGGAACTGACATTGCAGATATTTTAATCTTGCAAATTTACAAAAACGGCCGGAAATACCATACTTTCAGACAAGTTCGAGGGCGCAGACATTTTCCACATGCTGGGTGTGGGGGAACATGTCCACGGGCTGGACGGCCGTGATGCGGTATTTTTCGCACAGGATGGCAAGGTCGCGGGCCTGGGAAGCGGGATTGCAGCTGACATAGACGATCCTCGAGGGGGCGGCGGCGAGAATGACCTTCGCGACGTCCGGATGGATTCCTGCCCGGGGAGGGTCCAGGATAATGACGTCAGGCCGTCCTTTTTCCTTTATAAATTCCTCTGTCAGAATATCTTTCATATCCCCGGCAATAAACTCGCAGTTATCCGTCCCGTTGGTCGCGGCATTTGCCCAGGCGTCTTCTATCGCCTCCGGAACGTATTCTATGCCAATCACTTTCCGGGCCTTGCGCGAAACAAACTGGGCGATGGTGCCGGTTCCCGTATAAAGGTCATACACAAGCTCGTTTCCGGTGAGGGCGGCAAAATCCCTTGCGACGCCGTAGAGCCTTTCAGCCTGGAGGGAATTGGTCTGGTAAAATGATTTTGGACCTATGCGGAACCTGAGCCCTTCCATCGACTCATAAATGGCGTCCGAACCCTTGTAAAGGACACATTCCTGGTCGCTGATGGAGTCGTTCAACTTGCTGTTTATGACGTAATAAATGGATGTTATCTGAGGGAAAGCTTCAGAAAGGGCTGAAAGCAGCCCTTCCCGGGAATCGCGGTCGTCGAAGGCCATGCAGATTATGACCATCACCTGGCCGTCCTCGGTAGTCCTTATGAACATGTTCCTGAGGAAACCCTTGTTTTCCCGTATATCGTAAAATTCGAGGTTATGGCTGACGGCATATTCCCTTACAAAGAGCCGTATCGAGTTGGAAGGCTCCTTCTGAAGGTGGCACTCCTTGATATCCAACACTTTATCAAAGAATTTACCCACATGGAACCCGAGGCCGCAGCGATCCGGCCCCGAAACCTCCTCCGGATTTTCCCCGTCGAGAATCCATCTTTTGCTGGAGAAGCTGAATTCCAATTTGTTACGATAAAAAACAGTCTTCGGGGAGGGGAGTGTGGGACGTATTTCCGGCACTTTGAGATGGCCGATTCTCACCAGCTGGTCGCACACCTGCTGCCTTTTAGCCTCAAGCTGCATGGCATACGGCAGAGGCTGCCACCTGCAGCCGCCGCAGATTCCGAAATGACGGCAGAACGGCTCAAGACGCTCCGCAGACGGGGTCACAATCCTGGAAACGACGCCCTCCATGTAATTCTTCTTCTTTTTCAGGACCTTGATATCGACAACGTCTCCGGGAACGGCGAACGGGACGAAAACCACGATTCCTTCCGGAGTGTGCGCAATGGCCTTTCCTTCGGCTGCAACCGATTCTATCTTAACATTTTCTAACGTCAAATCTATTTTCTTTCTTGCCAT
>CAMOVV010000010.1 GCA_946627685.1 uncultured Bacteroidales bacterium | reverse complement strand
GGGGCTCGGGACAGGGGTATGGACGGGAGCCGGCACGGGGGCGGGAGCGGGCTCGGTCACGACTTCTATTTCATCTTCTTCCTCAGAGGTTTCGCCCGGGGTACCCGTCACCCAAAGGGCGAACCTGTCGCTGATGAAATACAGCCACAGGACGCAGAGAAGGGCCACGAGAAGGCCAGTCACCACCCTCCCGAAAAGATTCTCGCACCAGGACACCACGGCGGCTCCGCATTCTCCGCCCAGGCCGCCTCCGAACAGCGTGTCGGCGGCGAAAATCCTGCCGAAATATGACAGGATGAGGGAGGCCAGCATGGCGCCGGTGACGCAGGTGAGGACCGTCCTCACGAGGGAGCGGTTCCAGCGGTGGACAAGAAGCCTCAGGGCAATGGCTATAAGAATGATTATCAGGGCGAAACTGCCAAGTCCGAAGCACTTGCCGGTGAGGAAGCGGGCCCATCTGAACCCGAGACCCCCGCTCATGTTGGCGGCCTCGGAAGAAACCGCTGCGCTGTCGGGGGACATCAGCAGGCTCTGGTCCAGCCTCCACGTGAAGAAGTACGATATGTTGGAAAACAGGGTGAATAGGGCGAAAATGGCGACGAGGAACCCGGCCAGCATCCTGGCCATGGCCTTGTCCCTGTCATCCATATCTTTCCAGAATCCGAGCATAAGCTTCAACCTCCTTCTCTACTGTTTGTTCCTGTTCTTCCTGTTTTTCTTCTGCTGGCCGTGGCCGCGTCCCATGCCGAGGTTCATGCCGGGACGGGCATAGGACATGTCGGACGAGATTTTCGAGAGCGTGAGGCCCTCGGGAATCTTGATCCTGTAGTCCGAAAGCTTTTCAATGTCGGAGAAGATGGTCTCGTCCGCCACGCTGTCCTTGTTCCAGATAAGGTACTGCTGGCGCATGTAGGTGGCAAGGGACCTGAGCATGGAATTCCTGGCCTCCCCTTCCGGCTCGAGGGCGATGAGGTCGATGATGCTCTCGATGTTGCGGCCGTAGTGGGTGGCCTTCACCGGCTTCTTTTTCAGGGGAATGGTCATGGGCCGCGACTCCCTGTCCTCCTTTACGGGGGCGGGATAGGGGGAATCTATGTCAAGGTCGTAACCGGCGATGATGTAAAGGTGGTCCCAGAGTTTCTGGCTGTAGTTGTCCTGCTGCCGCACCGAAGGGTTCAGGGTCTCCATCACGCCCACGATGGCCCTTGCCATGGTCGAGCGCAGGCCCCTGTCGGGCTCGGCTTTCATGATTTCAACCATCCGGAGGACGTTCCTGCCGTACTCGGGCATCGCGAGTTTCTCCCTCTCGGTATTATAGTATAGCTTGATAGTGCCGTCAAAAGGTTCCATAAAATCTAATAATATCTAACCTACAAATATAAAAATTTTCCCGGAAAGGGAAAACAGGGTTATTTTACCCTCACCGTTTCCCTGTCCTGGAGATACCACAGCCACCCCTCCACTTCCTTGTAGCCAAGAGCCTTGTACAAGGCCACATAGCGGCCCACCTGGGAGAAGTATCTCCTCGTGACGTCTTCGTTTTCCCTGATTTTGTAATCGATGACAATCACCTTGTCTCCGCTGACGACGACCCGGTCGGGCCGGTGGACGCTGCCGTCGGCCGCGATGAGGGAAACTTCGTTGTACACACCCTCTCCGTCCGCGGGGAACCAGCCCCTGTCCTTCTCCTTCTCCATCGCGGAGCGGAGAATCTCAAGGGCGCGGGCGGCCTGGTCCCCGTCTATCGCCCCGGACCTTAGAGACTGGGCCACGGCTTCTTCCAGGTCTCCGGCCGATTTCACCCTGGACATGATGTCGTGAAGGATGACACCCATGATGCGGCCGGAGGCCTCGGGCCCGGTCTTTCCGTTTTCCGAGAAAAAGTCGCCAGCGTCAGCCCTCAGGGACAGCCTTGAAAGGACGGAGCCGTCCTCCCCCTCCGGATTGACGCTCCAGCCGGGATAGCCTCCCTGAACAAGCGAAACGGCGCTCTCCCGCCTCGGAAGGTTCTGGAAATCATACAATTCTCCCTTCAGATACCTTTCGACGCCTTCTTCCTCCCCCGCCTCTTCCTTCACGAATCCGGAAGCCCCATCCTCGACCCAGTTCCTGAGCAGGGAGCCGAAAGTGTTGGATTTGGCGGCCGAAGAAGATATTATCGTGAGTCCGGAGCGGGCCCTCGTCATGGCGACGTAGGCCACGTTCAGGTTGTCCATGTACTGCATTTTGGTACTGAGGCTAAGGTCCCCTTCAAAGACGGTGTCCGAGCAGGAAGTCGAAGTCATGCTCACGTCAAAGGCCATCCCGCCGGCATCCCCGAGAGCCGTATTTTCCACCTCCGGGAGGCACCACGCAGTCTCCTTGTTATCCATAAACTTCTGGTTCTCAAGGAAAGGGAATATGACATAGGGAAACTCGAGCCCTTTTGACTTATGCACCGTCATCACCCTCACCGAAAGGGGGTCGTCGGGAGAGCTGAGGACGGGATTCTGGCCGTCCCACCATTCCAGGAAGGCTCCGCACCCGCCGCCCTCGGAGGCGCAGTAGTCCTTGACCTTGTCCATGAAGGACTGGACATACCTCGTCTGCGACAGGAAGGCTTCAGGGTCGGCTTCTTTCACCTTCCTCAGGACAGCCTCGCAGAGCTCCATAAGGGAATTCCACTTAAGGTCTCCCGTCAGGTCTGCCATATCCTTCGCTTCCCAGCCCCTGATGCGGTTCGAGGGGTCTTCCATGATGGAAATCAGGGAGACGGCCTTCCTCACGGCCGGGGACGATTTAAGGTAGAGGGAATCATTGGAAATGACGGGGATGCCGTTTTCCGAAAGGTAGGAGGCCACGGCGGAGCCCTGCCGGTTGGTCCGGACAAGGACGGTGATATCCCCGTAAAGGGCGTGCCTTTCGGATTTGAGGCTGTTTATGGTGGAAAGGACAAGGGCGCACTCGTCGGCGGCGTCGCAGAAAACAGCTTCGACGCTTCCCGGAGCGGAATCTTTCAGCTTGAACTCCACCCTCTGGCTGACTTCGGCCGGGATATCCGGGGACATTCCATATATATCCTTGATGCTGACATCCTTATCCCCAGCCTCGATCGCCATGTTCGAAAGAAGGGACGACGCATACCCGAAGAAACCGTTGAAAAAGTCAATCAGGACGGAAAGGCTCCTGTAGTTCCCCTTCAGGGACTCGGACGAAATGTTGTCCTCTCCGAAAAGGCCCGGAAGCCCGGACTGCATCAGCCTCCAGTCCGCCCCTCTCCATCTGTAGATGCTCTGCTTCACATCTCCAACGACAAGGTTCCGGTGACCCTGGGAAATGCTGTTCCGCAGCAGCGGGGCGAAGTTTTCCATCTGGATGAAAGAAGTGTCCTGGAACTCGTCGAGAAGGAAATGGTCGAACCTTACGCCTGTTTTCTCATATATGAAGGGAGCGTCGGAGCCGGCGATGATTTTCCTCAGGATTTCGTCGGAGTCGTCAATGCTCAGCACGTTCTTATCGACAAGGAGCTCGTCGAATCCCTTCCTGATGCTCTCCGCCATTCCGAGTTCCCCGAGATAGCCGAGCATGATTCCGGCCGACTTCCACTCCCTGTACGGCTCCCCGAAAAGGGCGAAAAACGCATTTACGGCCGGCGTGAGCCTCCCTTCCAAAGGAGCCATGCGCGCCCTGTCGCCTTTTTTGAACCACTGTGAATAATCCGCGGCGATGGAGGAGAACGATGCCGTCGGCAGCGCCACCTGCCCGGGTTTGGAAGGATTGGCCCAGGCCTCCATCTTTCCGAAATTATTGTTCGCCCTGGAGGTGTCCCGGACGCTGATTCCGCAGGATGAAAATGCGTCCAGAACGGCCTGCGCAGCCTCTTTGACTCTTTTTTCATATCCGGAGCGGAGCGCCCGCAGGTTCTTTCTCACCTTCGCGATGTTTTCCCTCGAATAGACCTTTGCCGTGTCTATCCCGCGGGACTCCGCCAGGGTCGCATATTCCCTTGACAGAATCCTTTTGGCGACGGAAGAGAGCTTTTTCTCCATGTTGTAGCCCTTCCCCTCCTCGAGGCTGTCGGTGATATTGGCGCCGAGCCAGTCCAGAATATCCTTGTCGTCCGGATTTATGGAGTCAAGGACCCTGTCCACGGCCTCTTCGATGAGGGAATTCCTGTCCAGTTCCACCTGGTAGGCGTTGAACCGGCCGGCCTCACGGGCGAAGGCCCTCAGCGTCTGCTGGAAAAACTTGTCTATGGTGGTCACGCTGAAGGCCCCGTAATCGTGGAGGATGTTTCTCAGGACCTTTGCGGCCTTCGAGCTCAAGGTTTTCTCGTCGGGAGCGAGGAAAGGGATGAAATCGTCCCGGTAGGCGGATTCCCCGGGAGAACGGGAAAGGATGTCAAGTTCCTTCAGGATACGTGATTTCATCTCGGCGGTGGCGGCGTTGGTGAATGTCACCGCAAGGATATGCCGGTAGGCAAAGGCATCGCTTCCATCGAGAAGAAGAGAAATGTATGTCTTGGCAAGGTTGTAGGTCTTGCCGGTACCGGCCGAAGCCTTCAGTATTTTCAGGGGTTTCTCTTTCATCTTCCGCAAATTATCTTAAAATCACACTGCTTGCACTTTTCCACATCGTATTTCCGCTCGAAGGGCTTTCCGGGGTCGTTTATCTCGTCCAGAAGGGCTTTCAGCCTCCCGGCCGTCTCGGACGCAAATTCAGGGCATCTCGCCACCTCTTTCACCTTGTCGGGGAAAAGCCTTACCATAGAATAGACGGAATTGACGGCCTCCTTCCCTTCCAGAAGGCCGCCGGCCTCGGCCAGCATATCGTAAATCTCCATCTGCAGGGCGATTTTCGGCCTGGCCTTGGAAGAAGGGGCCCCGAAAGCCCTTTCCGCGATGTCGGCGGCGTTCCCGGCATTTATGTCCACGTCATCGTCGGTGACCGTTCCCGTCTTGTAATCCACAATCCTCACCTTTCCCGGCTCCACGCTGTCCAGCCTGTCCAGCTTTCCCTTCAGCCTGTACCCGCAAAAATCCATCACGAGGTTGCGCTCCAGCCCCAGAATCCTGATTCCCTCCACATTCCTGTCCCGAATCAGCTCGATATCCCTCTTGATGGTCTGGACCACATAGCGCACGATGACCCTCGAGTACACGAGGTCCCTGCCCGACACCTCGAAGGAACGCAGCTGGCCGCGGATTCCCTCATCCACCATTTCTCGGATTCCGGCGATATTCCTGACGGCTTTTTCCAGATAAGCCGCAGTGACGACCTCTCCCGCGGCCTCATAGATATCCTTCATCACATCATGGAACACCGTCCCTATCATTCCCCTGTCCAGCTCTTCAGCCACCTCGTTCTCCTTCCACAGCCTCTCCACGGTGGAATAGTAGAACCTCGCCGGGCACTCGATGTAACTGTTCAGCGACGAAGGGGAATACACCACCGACGACAGCTTCTCCATCACCGGGGGCGTTTTTTCAATCTCCTTCTCCGCCGGGACGACCGACGGGGTCTTGTACACGAAACGGTTCACTTTCACGCGGAAATGGTATTCCAGCTGCTTGATGTAGCGGCTCTCCTCGCCGGATTGCATCCCTTCCGTACGGGAATCATAGATGAGCCACACCCTGGAAGCCCTCTGCACGAGGCGGTAGAAATAATATGCCCAGACCGCGTCCTGCATCTCGTAGGTAGGAAGGCCGAAGCCTTTGCGGAGCTCGGGCGGGATGAAGGACGAGCTGACGCTGTGGCGGGGGAAGACCCCTTCATTGCAGGAAAGGATGATGACATTGTCGAAGTCAAGGGCGCGGGTCTCGAGAGGTCCCATTATCTGGAGCCCCTTCAGCGGCTCTCCGTTGTAAGGTACGGACATGGAGCCGAGAATCTGGCTGCAAAGCCTGATGAAAGTGACCGGAAGGATATCCAGACTCCTGGACGCCAGCTGGTTAAGGGTGTTGTAACAGGCTTTGGCAAAGTCCAGGTCCAAAGGAGGGTCCTTCGCCAGGGAAGGGGCCGTGGCGGCGATTACCTCCCTGAGCCAAAGGGCGAGGTCCCGCACCTGGGCGGCTCCGGGAGTCCTCGGCTCCTTCACCACAGGGGTGAAAATGAGTTTGAGAAGGGGATGTGAGGTGAAGTCCTCCGCGGGGACATAGTATTTCATCTCCGACCTGATTTTTTCAACCTTCTCCTTCCCTTCGGCATCAAGACAGCGGCGGAAAATTCCGTCGGCAAAAATGGCCTGTACGCCGGAGTGATGGAAAAACCACCCGTCCCCTTTTTGCCTCAGATGCAGCTGGAGGGAGGAAAGGGCGCCAAAAAAGCCGAAGAACGCGCTGGAAGACATCGGATGGCCCATCGTGACATTGATATCCCTGATTTCGGGAGGGATGGAATCAAGGACGGGGGCGAGCATGGTCTCGTCCGGAAGGACCACCGCCGTGGAAGTCTCTTCCAGAAGGCCGCTCATGTACTTTGCCTGGCCCACGGCGGAAGGGACGCTCACGATATTAAACTCAGGGACAGGAAGTCCTTCAGGGTCAAGCTCGAACGCCTGGGGGAACTCCCCGGTATTCTCTTCCATGAAAAGGGACGACCTGTTGGCGGGGTCTTTCACCATCTCAGAGGAATAATCCCAGCAGAACTCGGCGAGACGGGAATCCCTCAACTTTTTAAGCACCGTTTTCTCGCACCCGCTCAGCACGTTGAGCCCGACGAAGACAAAGCTGTCCGACCGGGGGAACTTTCCCTTCAGCACATCGGCCGCCGAGGAAGTCTTCATCGCTTCGGCAAGGCTCCGGTACACCATTCCCTCATAGGAAAGGCCCTCGCTTTCAAGCGCTTCCCTGAAATTGAAATACAGGGGACAAAGAAGATTCCAGACCGAAAGGAACCTTCCCTTCACCGATTCCTCGCTTTCATCTCCCTTGAAATGCCTGGCGAACCTTCTGATCACCTCTTTCTGGCCTTCATCTTCCACCCACGAGAAATCATCCTGAATGGCCTTGAAATCAGACACATTCGTAAAAATCCCCCTGGCATCCACCAGATACCTGTCCACGTCGGAAAAATCGTTCAGGATGACATCGCCCCAAAAGATGAAATCATCCAGGGGCTCGGCGTGGGGATTCAGGGCGGAGTAGCACTCATACAGCTTCAGAAGAAGCGTAACCCTGTCGGTGGGACGGGCTCCGGCGGCGGCATAGAAAAAGTCGTTGATGGTCATCATCTCCGGGCAGAGAAGGGGCTCCCCAGCGGAAGCGACCTCCTCGCAGAGATACTTTCTGAAAAACACCATCGCCCTCCGGTTGGGAAAGACGAAACACTTCCGGGAGACATTGCCGTCCCCGGGATAATAATGCCTTACCGTCTGTTTTAAAAAAGGAATCATCTTCTTGCTATTTTCACTTCCTTTGGAGCCTTTATTTCAGAAACGATTTTCCCGTCGGGACCGGCCCTGTGGGAAATTTCAATAACGCCGAAGGGGGTGGGGAAAGTGCCCCTGACCCACTCCAGGCCGCATAAATGAGGTTCTATTGCCACTTTACGGCAGCCGGGCTCGAGAATTTTCACCCCGAGGACATGGGAGCTCAGCCAGACTGTCGGGCCGGACGCCCAGCCATGGCAGAGGGAATGGCGCAGGCCCTTGTAGCAATAGTCGCCGTAAGATGCGTGCACGTCCACCTTGCCGGCAGGCACGAACTCGTCGATACGGCCCGCGTTCTCCATCCAGTCTATGTCGAAGTCCTCCCAAAAGGTCGTGGCCCCGAGGTCCAGCATGGCTCCCCAGTACCGGGAAATGAGCTCCACGGCCTCTTCGTAGTTCCCCGAAAGCGCAAGAGCCTCAAGCATATAGTAGCCGTAGAAGGTGGAAAATCCCTTGGCCCCTCCGGGGAGTATGGTCCCTTTCGCGGCCTCGGAAGGGTCGGCCATGCCGGCGAGGACATTGAGGGCCGCGGCCTGCTTGGACCCGCCGAAATCCCTCGGACGGGCCTTGAGGGCGGATGCGGCCTCGCTGCACTTTTCGGCAAGGGTAGGATTTTCCCATATAAGGGCCAGGGACGAGCCGCAGTCCAGTCCCATGGCAAGAAGGGCCTGGAGTCCGGAATCGATACCCTTTGCATTCTCCGAAGACGGCCAGTCGAGGAAACGGGCCGGAAGGGTTTCGGACCCTCCCTCCGCATATTTCAGGAGATTCTCCAACAGAGCCTCCGTATATTCTTTCTGCTCATCCAGATAGGCTCTGTCCCCCGTGTACATGTACCACTGGTGATGGGTTATCATCCACCAGATGGAATAGCTCGAAATGCCGCACATCCACTCCGTCGGCGGGTAACATTCCTTCGAAAGGTCGAGGCTCTTCCCGACCACCTCGTCGGCTCCGAAAACGGCCGCCACCGTCAGGACTTCCGGATTGATGTCTCCGGTCCAGACCAGGCGGTCTCTCTTTATCCCGTCCCACAGGTAGTTCTGCATATTGAGATGGACGGTGTAAGCCCCTGTCATCCAGATATCATTCAGACGGGAATCGCTGCACTCGAAAGAGCCCAGGTAGGGAATGTCCCTCCTTTTGAAAGCGGCCCTGACCTCCTGGAGGACGAGTTCAGTCTCCTCCCCGAGGACGTCTATTCTGGCAAAACGGAATCCGGAACCGCCCGCCTCCGCTACCCCGAGCCAGGGAAGCTCGGCGACGAAATCCCTCATGGCATGGTCGTTGGTGGCCCCGCTCTCCCCTCCGGTTTCGCTCATCGCTTCGGAGACGGACTCCCCGAGGCGGATTCTCACCTTCATCGTCCGCGAAGGAGACTGGCCGGTGACTATCTGGAGCCCTCCCTGGATTTCCCGTCCGAAATCAAGCAGGATGGAATTCATTCCCCTGCCGTTTTTCATGCGGCAATACCCGACCCCGTTCAGCACGGCCTGGCCGTAATCATTATGGAGCAGGACTTCCTCATTTTCCATGGAGGCGTCCCCCGTACTCTCTTTCCACATGATCCGGGAAGGGAGGATATAGGAAACCACACGGGTGTCCGTGGGAAGGGGGTCCGTCCCCCAGGCGGGAACGACGCCACCGGCGGAAGCATTCGCCTCGCTCTTCCTCTCCACGCTCCCGGAGGAGCAGGAGGAGACGGCGACCGAGGCCAAAAGCACTGCAAGGACGGCGTAAAACGGATTTTTCATAATTGTATTTTTTCGTCTATACAAGTATATAAAATTCTCCGCAAAATCAAAAATAAAAACTACCTTTGTGTAAATGGAAAACGATAACAGGAAATTATACCCGCTGGTCATGGTCCCGGCGGAGTCGAAAAGGGCTCCGGAAGAGGTTTATACCCTTGCGGACCTCGGCGTGACTGACACGATGGCGGCGAGCGGATGGCTCGGCGGCAACGGCATGGGGGATTTGATGGAAACCTATCTCGACAGGATTTCAGGAGAGAACCCTTTCGAATTTTACGGCACGCAGTTCCCCCTGACCGTCAAGAAGATAAGTACCACGCAGCAGACTCCCGTCAGGGTCTGCGTGGGCGATGAAGAGGCGGCCCAGAGATATGATTCTTTCGGTAAGACCGCCCTGTGGTACATCTGCTCCGCAAAGGAGGGAGCCACGGTTTACATGGGGTTCAGGGACGACGTGTCCGCGGCTGAACTCTATCAGAGATGCCTCATGGGGGATGTCCTTTCCCTCATGAATGAAATAAAGCCGGAAAAAGGAGACGCCTTCCTGATTCCCCCTGGAGTGCCATACGCAGCCGGTGAAGGCCTCGACATCGTCGAAATAAGCGAAGCTTCCGAGCTGGCGCTAAGGCTCTCCGGAGAGGACTCGCGCCAGGAGATGGAAGAGGTCTTCGACCTTGTCGGCCTCACCGCATGGGACCCTTCCCTGCATATCCACGCATCAGAGGTGCCCCTTCCGGAGGGAGACCTCGCGGCCGTGCCCCAGATGCACGTTTCAAGGGTCGTCCTGTCGGAAGCCAGACACATTTTTTCAAGGGACTGCTTCAGCGTCCTGCACTGCGTCACGGGCAAGATTTCAGTCCAGGTGAAGGACGGCGAAGGGACTCAGTCCTATCCTCTAGAGGCCGGAAAGACCGTCCTCGTGCCTGCCGACGTGGACGACTTCTATATCGTTCCCGTCCAGAAGGACTCCGTCGTCCTCGACGCATGGATGGACCCGAGAAAAGAAAACGACGGCTATCTCTCCCAACAATAAACCCTTTTTGTCATGGACCTCGTCAGACTGGACAAATACCTCTGGGCCATAAGGCTTTACAAGTCACGCAACGACGCCACGGAAGCGTGCAAGGGGAACAAAGTGCATGTGAACGGCACGGCGGCCAAGCCTTCCAAAATGATAAAGGCGGGCGACGTCCTTGCGGTAAGGAAGGGGGCCGTCACCTTCACCTACCGGGCCAAAGCCTTGATAGAGAACCGAATCGGCGCGAAGCTGGTCCCCGACTACGCCGAAAATCTCACCCCGCAGACGGAGCTGGACAAACTTCAGGCCCCGGCGGAGACGTTCTTCGTCAGGCGCGACCGCGGCGCGGGAAGGCCCACGAAGAGGGACCGCCGCATCATGGACGAGATGTGGGACAACCTGAGCTATTCGGCCGAAGACTTTCCGGACGATACGGAGTTCTGAGAGGCTTTTCCCTTCGCCGGCCTTCTCTTTTTATTCTCCGAATTCCAGCGGCCGTACACCTCGCTGACGTTCCCGGCAGTGATGAAATAATCTATCTGGTTCTTTTTCAGATAGTTCATAAGGGCCGAATACTCGTCTGTCGTCAGAAGGGTCTGAATTTCAATCTTATCATCAAAGCTGTACCCGCCCTTCAGGGGAAAGAGGCTGCAGCCCCTGTGAAGGGTGTTGATGATGTAATCCCTTATTTCATCGTGACTATCGGAGATTATGCAGACTCGTTTTTTCCGGTTGAGGCTGGCTGTGTAGAAATCCACCACGAGCCCGTTGATCCATGTACCGATGATGCCAAGGACGACCAGCCTGAAAGGATTGATGGCGAAAGCGGTGCAGCAGATGGCCACTCCAGCGACGGTGACGGACGAGCCGATGTCGAAATGAAGGTATTTGTTGACAATTTTGGCAAGGATATCCAGCCCTCCCGTGGAAGCGTTGATATTGAAGAGAATGGCCTGTGAAATGCTGAGCATGAGCACAAAGCACAGAAGGTCCAGCCACGGGTCTCCCATCACCGAGGTCTGGCCGGGAGCGAGCAGCTCCTCCGCCGGCTTGATCCAGGCCAGAAGGTCCATCAGAGGGCCCAGGATAAGGGCCGTATAGACGGTCTTCGCGCCGAATTCCGGTCCTATGAGAAGCCAGGCCAGGACAAGGAGGATGGCGTTCATGATGAGGACCATGGTGGAGACTTTCAGGTTGATGCCGATGCCGGCGAGCAGGGTGGAAAAGACAATGGACAGACCGGAAATGCTTCCGATGATGAGCTTGCTCGGGACAAGGAAATAATACACGGCCGCCGCCCCGACCGTCATTCCCGCGGTCATGATGAGAAATTCCTTCCAGAATTTCCAGGTACCCAGCTGACGAATCAGTTCATTAAAATTAATAGCCATTTTCAATTAATCCTGATTTACTCCGCTAATTTAAGAATTTTTATTTATTTACGTCATTATTCTTAAAATTTTCAATAAAAACGGCTTTTTTGCTTAATCGACACCTCCCCTTCCGGGGACCGCCCGCTATTCGGAGGGAAATTGCTATATTTGCAGGATAAATCGAAAATCTATGTCGCAGACACCGTCAATACCCAAGGGTACAAGGGATTTCGGACAGACCGAAATGGCCCGCAGGAACTATTTGTTCGACACCATCAAAGGAGTTTTCCGCACCTTCGGCTACTCCCAGATAGAAACTCCGGCCATGGAGAACCTCTCCACCCTTCTGGGCAAATACGGCGACGAAGGAGACAAACTCCTTTTCCGCATCCTCAACTCGGGGGACGCCTTCAAGGACATCGACCCTTCATCCATGCTCGGCCCCGACGGACGGCCGGACTCCCCCGCCATCACGAAAGAGATATGCGAGAAAGGGCTCCGCTACGACCTCACCGTGCCTTTCGCCCGCTATGTGGTCCAGCACAGGAACGATATCACCTTCCCTTTCAAGCGTTTCCAGATTCAGCCCGTGTGGAGGGCGGACCGTCCCCAGAAAGGCCGCTACCGCGAGTTTTGCCAGTGCGACGCCGATGTCATCGGAAGCGACTCCCTCCTGAACGAACTCGAACTGGTCCAGATTGTGGACAAGGTGTTCCACCTGCTCGGCATCAGGGTGGTCATGAAGATAAACAACCGGAAAGTCCTGACCGGACTGGCGGAGATTTGCGGTTTCCCGGACAAAGTCGTGGACATAACCGTGGCGATCGACAAAATTGACAAGATAGGACTGGATGCCGTGAAAGAAGAGATGGCGTCAAAGGGGCTCACCCCCGAAGCGATAGCCGTCATCGAGCCGGTCCTCACCCTGAGCGGCACTTTCGCCGAGAAGATTGCGGCCATGAAGGCCATCATGAACGGCGGTTCCGCATCCGGAGCCGTGTCTCAGACCGGTCTCAAGGGACTGGACGAGATTGAAGAGCTCTTCGGCCTCATCGAGGCCGCCGGAGTGGAGACGCCCGTCGAAATGGACCTCTCCCTCGCCCGCGGACTCAACTACTACACCGGAGCGATTTTCGAAGTGAAGGCCCTGGACTTTGCAATCGGAAGTATCTGCGGAGGAGGAAGATACGACAACCTTACCGGCATTTTCGGCCTTCCCGGAATGTCCGGCGTGGGCATATCCTTCGGCGCCGACCGCATCTACGACGTCCTCCTCGGCCTGGACAAATTCCCCGCCAGCCTGAGCTCCTCCACCACCCTTCTTTTCGCCAACATGGGAAAGGAAGAGACAAAGTATGTCATCCCCGTCGCCAAGGCCCTGAGAGACAAAGGAGTGTCCATCGAGATATGGCCCGAGCCGTCGAAACTCAAAAAGCAGTTCGACTACGCCTCCCGCAAATCCATCCCCTTCATTTCCATCAACGGAACCTCGGAAGCGCAGGATGGGACGGTGAATGTCAAGAACCTCTCCACATCGGAGCAGCGCCTCTTCCCCGCCATGGACACCGACTCGATAATCGCCTTCCTGCAGGGGTAGAAAGATTTTTTTTGCCTTTTAAA